>JAKSCF010000268.1 GCA_022360735.1 Clostridia bacterium | reverse complement strand
ATTTTGTGGGGGTGCACACCCGATGTATCGGGGGAGTGCCACACTGGCAGTGTATGGGATGTAGCAGAAAAGCACTGGTGGCTTTAAATAAAGTTACTGGGTGCCGATTGCTCATTAAAGGATTCTATTATTTGCTTGGTTTCTTATTAAGCTTTAATACAATATTCCGTTGCTCTGCCATAGCTTGAAATAGATTTGCTGCAATGAGTGCCTTTTCTTTTAGAGTCAGATTGCGTTCTTCTGTTTCTATTGCAATTTGCTTTACTACTGACTTAACATCTTGCAGGTCTAAAAGATTTACAGCAATACAATAAAAGTTTTTGCGCCTCCCGTCGTTATAGTTATCTAACAAGAAATGTAATATATCTACTTTTTCATTGAGCATGGTTTTATAGTTGTCCAGACCTTCAGTTTTTGCTTTCTCAAAGTCTTTGAGCATATTTCGATGGGTAATAAAAGAGTCAACGAGATTTACACCGTCATATTTTTTGCAAGGATATTCATCACACAGATAGCAGTATTCAATACCGTGACGCCGGCTGCAACTTATAATGCCGCATGAAGGATGTTTTGAGAAAAAACCTTCTCCGCCACATCCAGGACATTTAGAGGAACCATCTGTATGATAGCGTGGGCATAAACCACAATTCAAGCCACAAGCCGATAACAGCGGATATTCTCTCTGGTAGTTTTTCATTGCTTGTTTTCCCTCACTCTCATTAATCGTTTTTAAGCTACAGGCGAAATAGTTATCTTAAATATTATTTTACCATATTAAAATGTAAATGCATTATAGGTAAAAACGTCATAGGACAATCCCTTTTGATATGTTATAATATAATCCGTTATATTCAAATAATTTAAAAAAATAATGAATACTAAAAAGTTTGCAGTAACACATGAAGATAATATTATTATAAACTATGAGCAGCTTAAAGATGACATCAAGGAAAGATTTGACGAACTGGTTGAGAGAGTTGAGGAAATGGGAACGGATTTTGAGAAAAGGTGGTATGAAAAGTATAAAGCTAGAAGAAGCCGCCCAACGTTTCTGTTACCTTTTAAAGGAGAATACGATTTAATGCATCGTCTGCATGAGTATATAGAAAAATATATGTCTATGAATAATAATAATAGTATAAAGGATGATAAAAATGCGTCAGAGAAGAGTTAAAAACGAAGCAGAAAAGGTGCTGCATTATGAGCCGTATATTGTCTTAAATGCAGAGAATAGTAAAGGGAAATGGCACAGTTATTTCAATAACGATAATCCAATTCATATGGAAATAGGCTGTGGCAGAGGGCAGTTTGTAGTGTCGCTGGCTGAGAAAAATCCAGATATTAATTATATAGCAGTAGAGCCTATTGGGAGTGTATTACTGAGGGCATTAGAAAAAATAGATTCAAAACAGTTTAAGAATGTGCTGTTTCTTTGGAAATATGCAGACCATATTGAAACCTATTTAGGTGAAAGTGAGATCAATAAGTTATATCTAAACTTCAGTGACCCTTGGCCGAAAGAAAGACATGCTAAAAGACGACTGCTTCACAATATCTTTTTAAATCAATATAAAAAGATATTAAAACCAGATGGATTAATAGAATTTAAGACAGATAATTTAAACCTCTTTGAGTTTTCCTTGGAGGAATTTCAAAATTGTGGTTTTAAAATTCTTGAAAAGACTTATGATTTATACCAATCATCTCTTTTAGAAAATAATGTTCCAACAGAATATGAACAAAAATTTGTTACATTAGGGATGAAAATTAATTATTGTCAGGCAGCCAATAAGAAATAAAACAAAAGCGCCATAATTTACAGGGCATAAATGCGTATGATACAATGGGACAATCCATTTATATACATTATCCTTTTCATTGTTTGTAGTGTTTGTTATATATAAGAGGCTAAAGGGTGAAAGAATTTTAACAAAAAGTAAGTTGGATACCTTTTATTGGCTTATTATACTTTTTTAATTTTTTTGTGTAGAGCGGTTCTGTGAATACCTAATTTTTTTGATGCTTCAGTGATAGAGCCGTTACATTCTTCAATGATCCGAAAAATATATTCGGATTCTTTTTGGGACATATAATCTTTAAGCGTACCGGAGAAATTTTCACTATTGATAGATTCGGTATCTCCTATATTTAAGGTCTCATGTTCCGTGATATTCGCTATTGACGTAACGTCAATGTTGCTGTCAATCGTAGTGATATAAAGTCTTTCTATTACATTACGTAATTGTCTTATATTCCCCGGCCAGGGGTAATTTAAAAATGTATTCATGGTATTATCGGAAAGCGTTTTTTTATAATGGTATTTATTATTCAATTCATCTAAGAATTGTAATGAAATATTGATGATATCTTCTTTTCTTTCTTTTAACGAAGGCACGGTAATGGGAATGACATTTAATCTATAAAAAAGATCTTCTCTAAAAGCTTTATTCTCAACTAATTTTTTTAAATCTTTGTTGGTTGCAACGATGATTCTTACGTTTACTTTATGGTATAGAGTGCCGCCAACACGTCTAATATAACCTGAATCTAATACCTTTAATAGTTTGGCTTGAAGAGCTAAAGGCATTTCTCCGATTTCATCCAAAAAAATGATACCTCCGTCAGCGATTTCAAATAATCCCAGCTTGCCGTTTTTATTTGCACCGGTAAAAGCACCTTTTTCATATCCAAATAATTCTGATTCCATTAGATTTTCAGGTATGGCAGCACAATTTATTTCAACGAATTGATTAGAAACACGGTTGCTGTTCTCATGGATGAATTTGGCTAAAACGCTTTTACCCGTACCGGACCTGCCATAGATGATAATAGTGGTGTCTGTTTTAGAAAGCATTTTAATATTTGAAATCAAATCCTTCATTATTTTACTCTTAAAAATAAGATGAGTATCTAATTGATCAGTATTAACTTTTATATTTGTATTTCTTTCGGTATTGAGCTTTTTATAGAATTCTTCAATGCAGTTTAACGGTCTACAGTTAGTAATGATCAATTCAATTTCTCCATTCTCGTTAAAAATAGGCCTGCTTGTCGACATGATTTGTGTTCCGTTAGGGACTTGGACTAATCCGGTAATCACTTTTCCTGTTTTAGCCGACTCAAGTGCTGGAGACCCGTCATAATATCCCCTTGAAATAATATCTTGAACCTTATTACCTATCAATTCTTCGTAAGAAGTGTCCAGCAAATTGATGGTTGCCGGATTGGTTAGAATCAAATTCCCTTCTTTATCGGTGATATAAATGCCATCATAAGAATTATAAAAGAAAACTTCAAGCAGTTTTTTATGATGTTCTTTTAAAACGATATTCATTTTATCTCTCATTCTTTATCCCTTCTTAACGCATATTGTAATATTGGATACGATGCCTAAAACAACTATCATGACTCTAAAGCATCATTTTGACATAGCAGTTGGCACATATGTTGCACTTATTATAGGCAACATGAACGAGCTCAGAAAGCCTTAGGATGTTAAAGTGTTAGAATTCGTGTAGATAAAGTTATTATAACATATAAATATGTAGTAAAAAACCTACAAAATGTATAAAAAAAGATACAAAAATAGAAACATATATACGAGTTGATGTCAGAAAATTAAAAACATTATAGCATTTATAATTGTTTTTAAAATATTATACCAAATATTAATTCATATTTAAGCCACAATATTCAATGCATATGAGAGGAGAAATATAAAATGAAAATATCAAAAAATATTTCAAAGGATTTGTTACTGCAGATGTATCGAAAAATGGAGGAAATCAGAAAATTTGAAGAAAAATCTGTGGAATTATTTACCACCGGTGAATTGCCGGGTTTTTTACATTCATGTTTGGGAGAGGAAGCATCGGCCGTTGGTGTAATAACCAATTTAAGGGAAGATGATTATATAGTGACCAATCATAGAGGCCATGGACATGTTATAGCAAAAGGCACTGATATGAATCATATGATGGCAGAATTATATGCAAAAGAAGACGGTTGCTGTAAAGGTAAAGGTGGCTCTATGCACATCATAGATAGAACCAAAAATATTCTGGGTGCCAATGGTATAGTTGGTCAATGTACTACATTGGCAACAGGTGCAGGTTTAGCAATACAGATTAGGGGAACCGATCAAGTAGCGGTATGCTTTTTTGGCGATGGGGCACAAAATGAAGGTTTTTTCCATGAAAGCATCAATATGGCATCCATATGGAATTTACCTGTCATCTTTGTTTGTGAAAATAATATGTATGCCGAATCAACCCCTCAGTCATATCACATGAGGCCTAAAGATGTAGCCGATAGAGCAAAAGCCTATGAAGTTCAGGCATTTATTGCAGATGGAAATGATGTGATCGATGTATATGAAAAAACAGAAAAAGCAGTTGGGCTATGTCGAAAAGGGAAAGGCCCTGTTTTATTGGAAGCTAAAACATACCGATGGTTAGGACATTATGTGGGAGATCCAGGGGTCTACAGGCCTAAAGGGGAATCGGAAAAATGGAAGAGCAGTGAAAAAGAACCTATTGCCAGATTGAGAAATGCTTTAATCTCTAACAAATATTTTACAGCAAGTGAGATGGATACAGTAGAGAAAGAAACAAAAAAAAGAGTTGAAGAAGCAGTTGAATTTGGAAGAAAAAGCAAGCCTTTGGCGGCTGAATCGGCCATAGATGACGTATATAAAGAAGGGATTATTTAGTTTTATATTTAAAGGAGGAATACATATGAGAAGAATTACATATAGAGAAGCGGTAAAAGAAGCGTTACAGGAAGAAATGAGAAGAGATGACAGCGTATTTTTAATTGGAGAAGATATCGCTGATCCTTTTGGAGGTTCTTTTAATGTAACTATGGGGCTTTCAAGTGAATTTGGAACCAGTAGAGTAAGAAATACACCCATCTCAGAAGCGGGTCTGGCCGGTGCTGCTGTTGGAGCTGCAATGGTAGGGATGCGACCGGTGCCTGAAATTATGTATGTGGATTTTGTTGGATGCTGCTTGGATGCTATTGTCAACCAAGCAGCGAAAATTAGATATATGTCAGGGGGGCAAGTAGAAGTACCTATTGTTTTTAGAACACAGCAGGGCACAGGCAGGTCTTCAGCCGCACAGCATGCTCAAAGT
Source organism: Clostridia bacterium (assembly GCA_022360735.1). The sequence continues at coordinate 8,403 of JAKSCF010000268.1, read as the reverse complement.
TGGGAAGCTATTTTTGCACATATACCAGGACTTAAAGTTGTAATGCCTGCTACCCCATATGAGGCAAAAGGATTGCTTAAAACAGCAATTCGTGATGATGATCCCGTCATGTTTTTAGAGCATAAGCTTTTATATGGAGTAAAAGGAGAGGTGCCGGAAAAGCCATACACGATTCCATTCGGAAAGGCTGATATAAAAAGGGAAGGCAGAGATATAACGGTGATAGCTACCTCTAGAATGGTTCATCTAAGCCTTGAGGCCGCAAGGCTTTTGGAGCATGACGGGATAGACGCTGAGATCATCGATCCTAGAACCATTGTGCCCCTAGATAAAGAAGCAATCATCCATTCGGTTAAGAAAACAGAAAGAGTTGTGATAGTACATGAAGCTGTTGAAAGGTGTGGATTTGGAGCAGAATTGGCAGCAATGATTAATGAAATGGCATTCGACTATTTAGATGCACCCATAAAAAGAATCGCAGCATTGAATGCCCCTGTAGGATTTGCTCCTGCTCTGGAAAACTATTTAACACCTGATACGGATAAAATTTATTCAGGTATAAAAGAAATGTTTTAGCATGCATAGAACGAGTGAGAGGAGTAAAGACGTGATTATTTTTGTTAAAATGCCTAAGCTAGGATTGACTATGACAGAGGGGGTGCTTGTAAAATGGTTAAAACAAGAGGGCGATGATGTCGCTAAAGGGGAACCAATAGTTGAAGTAGAGTCGGATAAATCAATTGTTGAATATGAATCACCGGAAACAGGAATACTGAAAAAAATTCTTATTGAAGAAGGAAAAGAGGTACCCATCTTAACGGATATCGCTATCATTGGAGATAAAAACGATCAAATTCCGGATTTAAAAGAGGCACCGGAAAAAGGCGCGGTAGAAATGGATTCAAAACCGGATGAAATAAAAATAGCTGCTATAAAAAATGATGGGAGAGAAAGCGGTAAAATTTTTGCAACACCTTCTGCGAGAAGAGTCGCAAGGGAAAATAATATCGATATCGGTTCAGTGCCCAAAGGGACCAATAAAGAACGTATAGAAAAAGCAGATGTCATCGCATTGATTAATAATCGTAATGTTAAAACGACACCTTTGGCTAAAAAGTTAGCTTCTTTAGAAGGCGTCGCACTCCATTCGGTGAGTGCGACAGGAGTGAACGGTAAAATAATAAGAAAAGATATAGAAAGAGTTTTGGCGGATCATATGGAAGAAAAAGTTCAAACTCAATACTCGTCAGATGGAAAAGAAATACTTGATATCATTCCATATCAAGGGATGAGGAAGTTGATCGGCGATAGATTATCTAAAAGTAAATATACGGCGCCCCATGTATATTTTAGCAGAAGCATAGACCTTGCAAAATTATTCATACTGAGAAAACAAGTCAATGAAGCACAGGATAAAAAAACATCGGTTACAGATTACATTTTAGTTGCAGTCGTAAAAGCATTACAAAAATATCCCGATATGAACGCATCATTGCAAGAAAATAAAATTATAAAATATAAAACCGTTAATGTAGGACTAGCAGTTGCGGCAGAAAGTGGACTGATTGTACCGGTGATCAAAGATGCGGAAAAGAAAAGCTTAATAGATATATCAAAAGCAACAGCAGCCATGATCGATAAAGCGAGAGACGGAAAACTGCTTCCACAAGAGTATTCCGGAGGGACGTTTACCGTATCTAATTTGGGAATGTTTGGTATCGAAACTTTTACTGCTATCATCAATCCCCCGGAAGTAGGAATATTAGCAGTAAGTGCAACAGAAAAAAGGCCCATCATCATAACGAATAAAGATGGAAAAGACGAAATATCTATAAGACCTATGATGAAAATGACGCTATCAATAGATCACAGAGTAATAGATGGCATGCTTGCGGCTCAATTTGTAGGTGAAATAAAAGAACAACTTGAAAATCCTTTGGGCTTATTACTATAGGGTAGAAGATATGGAGGATTGTAATATGAGTATAGAAAAAAAGGATACATCTGTTCATAAAGCGCCATACCATAAAGATTATGAGGTAGGAGTAATCGGTGGAGGTCCCGGAGGATATGTGGCAGCCATTAAGGCGGCACAATCGGGTAAAAAAACTTGTATTATCGAAAAAGAAAGTATAGGAGGCGTATGCCTTAATAGAGGATGTATACCGACAAAGACATTGCTCAGAAGTGTAGAGTCTTTAAGACAAGTCATAAAGAGTAGTGAGTTTGGAGTCATAGACATCGATAGTTCAAACGCTAAGATGGACATGAAAATAGCACAGGCCAGAAAGAATAAAATCGTTGGACGATTGGTTGGAGGTGTCAAGGGGTTATTAGAAGCTAACGGCGTTACAATCCTGAAAGGAGAAGCAGCATTTATCGATAAAAATACTGTTGGATTGGGAGATAGGCAAGTAACAGCGGAAAACATCATTATAGCATCCGGTTCAGTTCCTAAAAAACTTCCTATTAAGGTTAGCGACGATGCACAAATCCTAACCAGTAAAGAAGTATTACAATTGGACGAAGTGCCTAAGAGTATAGCTATAATCGGTGGAGGGGTTATAGGCGTTGAATTTGCATATCTTCTGGCAAGCTTAGGAACCAAAGTGACCATCGTTGAATCTTCGGATAGAATACTGCCCATGGTAGATGAAGAAATTACCGTCCAAGTAACATCAGCGTTAAAATCAATGGATATAGATATTCATACAAGTTCTAAAGTTACAGAAATATCAGGTAAAAAAGTTATGTTTGAAAAAGATGGCCAATACCGCAGGATGGAAGCCGAGAAAATACTCGTGTCCGTAGGGCGAGCTCCAAGTACCAAAGGGTTAAATATTGAAAGGATCGGTATTGCAACTGAAAGAGGAGCGATTATAACAGACGAGAGATTGAGAACAAATATTGCAGGAATATTTGCCATAGGAGATGTCAACGGCAGAGCTATGTTAGCACATACCGCGTCCATGGAAGGCATTATAGCCGTAGAAAATATATGCGGAAAAGATATCGAGATGGATTACGATAAAATACCCAATGGGATATATATACAACCTGAAATAGCTTTTGTAGGGCTCACGGAAAAACAAGCAAAAGAAAGATACGGAGAAGTGAAAGTCGGAAAATTCCCATTAGCGGCCAATGGAAAAGCAAGGGTAGAAGGTGAAGAAAGAGGATTTATTAAAGTTATCATAGAGCCAAGATTAAATGAAATCGTCGGTGTTCACATTTATTCCATTCATGCAACCGATATGATATCGGAAGCCGTGGTAGCCATTAAATTAGAAGGGACGGCTGAAGAAGTGGCGATGTCCGTTCATCTACATCCAACGGTTTCGGAAATCATGCATGAAGCTTTTCACGATGCTGTTAGCAAAGCCATCCATTTTGTTGGGTGAGAACGGTTAATCATACAGATGAAATGGTTATGATTTTCCGCTTTATCAATATAAAAGACAATCTCTAAGGAGGAAATTAGGATGGGAAGAATCGAGGGTAAAACAGCAATCGTTACAGGAGGTGCACAGGGGTTAGGAAAAGAGATATGTTTAACGCTGGCCGGTGAAGGAGCAGATGTGTTCATTTTAGATTTAAACGAAAAAAAAGCGAATATAGTTGCAGATGAAATAATAGGGAAGAAAAAGAAATCTAAAGCCTATAGAGTGGATATAACAAATAGTGATGGAGTGAACGCTGCAATTCATTCCATTATCCAGCAAGAGGGGAAAGTAGATATATTGGTCAATAATGCGGGAAAGGCATCGGCGCATGAAAATATTTTATCTGTAAGCGATGAAATATGGGCTGAGGAAATAGCCATTAATCTCACAGGTTCCTTTTATTGCTGTAGAGGGGTACTCAGAAAAATGATAGAACAGAAATCCGGCAAGATAATTAATATTTCTTCAATCGCAGCGGATACGGGACGACCGCAGACAAGCCCCGCCTATTCCGCAGCAAAAGCAGGTATTTATGGATTAACCATGTCCATGGCAAAATCTGTTGCAAAATATGGGATAAATATCAATGCCATATGTCCTGGAGTCATACTGACAGGTATACATGATTCATATCCTAAAGAAGCATTGGATGAACTATTATCTGAGATACCCTATTCGAGAAACGGTAAGCCTAAAGATATTGCAAATACGGTATTGTTTTTAGCTAGTGAAGCATCGGATTATATTACAGGCGCTAGAATAAGAGTGAATGGCGGCTCGTGGATGGGTTAGATTCAATCATGTGAAATTATGCTGTCGTAATGATGCCAACTCAATGACAATGATGTCCAATCATTGCGTTTTCTATTATCATTACAACACATGATACATTAATAAAGTATATAAAAGGAGGAATTGCGTATGAGAAAAAAATTATTAGCTTTGTTATGCATTCTAATGGTAGTCTTTTCTGTGCTATTAACAGGTTGTGGTGCTAATGATGAAGTGAGTCAAGACGAAAGTGGTAATATTTCAAACGATGAAGTCTATAATTGGAAACTTGTAAGTTGCTGGACTGAAGGATCTTTTTTATTTGAAGTAGATAAGCGTTTTTGTGAACTTGTAGGAGAATTAAGTGACGGGCAATTAAATATAAAACCATATGGCGTTGGCAAAATAGGTCCGGCAAACCAAGTATTTGATCTAGTTAAAAACGGAACGGTTGAAGCCGGAGGCGACTGGCCTTCATATTGGACAGGCAAAAATACAGGGTTTGATCTATTGGCTACTAATATTTTTGGTTTTTCAAATTGGGATTTCTATATATGGATTTATGAAGCAGGTGGTTTAGAAGACGCATATAATTATATGTTTAATAAATCGAATATGGTATATTTCCCAACAGCTATAACGGGTATGGAGTCAGGTATCCGTTCCAATGTCCCTATTAATAGTCTGGAAGATATGAAAGGTATGAAAATTCGTTTGGCTGGAAAAATTCAGGGAAAAGTAGCAGAAGAATTTGGTGTTACTCCAGTTACCATTGCATCAAACGAGCTATATGAAGCATTACAAAGAGGCGTTATTGATGCGGCAGAATTTAGTGTTCCACATAATGATGATGTTATGAAACTTCAGGAAGTAACCCAATATTGGTTAACGCCTGGTTGGCATCAAACCGCTTCCGTATATGGCATAATGATTAATCAGGATGCCTATAATGGTTTACCGGAACATTTAAAAAATATTATTGATGCGGCGGCTAAAACAACAGGTCATGAATATACAGCCAAATATGCTTGGAATGATGCGGTTGCGTGTCAAAAAATATTAGATTCCGGAATAAAAACAACCAGACTACCGGATGAAGAAATGAAGATTATCGAAGAAGTAAAAACTAAAGTTTTAGAAGAAATGGCTGCGGAGAATCCTGATTATGCCCATATCTTAAAGAGCCAAATAAATTATCTAAAAAAATATGCTTCTTACAGAGATGCACAGGGAGAATGGGGATTTGGAAATAATTGGAACATATATCCTGATATAGAATAAAAGTATTATTTCAATTAAAATCCATCTGTTGAATATTGCTGAGGGGAATTGTGTTTTATCAAATCGGTTTTTTTCTATACCATTTTTGTCTTAAACAATGATATACAATTCCCTTCGGCTTTATTCGATTAAAAATCTGTTTTTAATAATAGGTTATCAGAAAAATATATCACATCGCTTATCACTGGGGCATATTAAATGTGATGTGGCAGAACTTATGGATGAAAAAGGAGTTGATCGAATGAGATTATTAAAAACAATCATAAATATTATAGACAATATTAATACATGGATTGGTAAAACAGTAAGATATTCGGTACTGCTATTAATGAGTGTGGTCGTATATGAGGTGATCAGCAGAAGGTTCTTTAATGCTCCGACAATCTGGGCATTTGAAACGATATTAATCGTGTACGGTTTTCACCTTATGATGGTATCAGGATACGGGTTATTAAAAGATAGCATTGTATCTATAGATATTTTGTCCGGCAAATTTTCAGAAAAGACACGCCATATAATGCTGTTGATTACTTACATGATTTTCTTTTTTCCATTTATCATTTTGACTATTCCTGAAAGCATAGATTTTGCTATGAAGTCTTGGGAAATCAAGGAATCCAGCTGGTCTGTTTGGGCACCTCCCGTATATCCTATTAAAACGGTAATCCCTATAGCTTTGATATTATTATTATTACAAGGGATATCACAATATCTTAAATCGGTTGTTTTTTTATTTGAAGGGAAAAATTCAAACCAATGATTGAGTATCATAATAAAAGGAGGATGTATCGTGAATGAAATAATATTGTTGTGTATGTTCATTGGATTATTAATAGGACTTTTAAGTGGACATCCGTTAGCTTTTGTATTAGGAGGTGTTGGCACAATAGCCGGTGTAATAGGCTGGGGAGATGCTAGTTTTAATGTATTTGTTACACGTATTTACGATATAATGAATAATTATTCTTTAGTGGCAATACCATTGTTTGTGCTAATGGCTAATTTTTTGACATGGTCCAATGTTGCGGAAGGACTTTTTGATGCGATAAGATATTTGTTCGGACCCGTGAGAGGCGGTTTAGCAGTAGCTGTTATAGCGGTTTCTACTGTCTTTGCTGCAACAACAGGAATCGTAGGGGCATCTGTTGTAACAATGGGTATGTTAGGGCTGCCGGTATTATTAAAACATGGCTATCAAAAAGAACTATCCCTTGGAGCTGTTTGTGCCGGAGGAACATTAGGTATATTAATTCCCCCCAGTATAATGCTGGTAATCATGGGGTCATACACGCAGCTTTCCGTGGGACAATTATTTCTAGCCGCAATTGTTCCAGGACTCCTGCTCTCATTATTTTATATCATATATGTATTCTTTATCTGTTGGAAAAATCCTGAATATGGTCCCGCATTAAGCCCTGAAGAAGCAGCGGAAATGCCTGTTAAAGATAGAATAAAAAACAGCTTAGTTCACTTAATCCCTCCATTAATTCTTATACTAGGCGTTTTGGGCAGTATTTTTTTAGGAATTGCTACACCTACGGAAGCTGCGGGAATGGGAGCGCTCATCGCTATATTCCTGACCATGTTTTACAAAAAATTCAATCTGGAAATGTTAAAACAATCCGTGGAAGATACGGCTAAGACTACGGCGATGTGTTTTGTAATTCTTATCGGTGCCAATGCATTTACTTCGATTTTTATGGGGCTTAACGGAGATGAAATTGTGATGAATTTAGTTAGCACCTTGGGTCTAGGTCAATGGGGTGCATTTATTTTAATGATGCTCATAACATTTGTTTTGGGGATGTTTATCGACTGGATAGGGATTGTTATGATTGTATTTCCAATATTTTTGCCCATATTGGACATGTATGGATTCGACAGATTATGGGTTGTCACTTCGGTTGCGGTACTATTGCAAACATGCTTTTTGACACCTCCTTTCGGATATGCATTATTTTATATTAAAGGAATCGTTTCCGAAGATATTACCATAACGCATATCTATAGAGGAGTCATTCCATTTATCATAATCATATTATTAATCGTCGCATTAACGGTATTATTTCCTGAAATCATAATGTACCTTCCTAATAGGGCAAGTATTTCTTAGATAGTCAATGATATAAATAATTCAAAAAGGAGAAAAAATAATGACGGTTAAAGCTAAATATGCGCATACAAATATCAACGCGGCGGATTGGAAAAAACTATCCCGTTTTTACCAAAAAGTCTTTGATTGTAAGCCTGTATATCCACAAAGAGATTTGCAAGGAGAATGGATAGAAAAAGTAACCGATATTGACGGTGTACATATTGAAGGGATACATTTGGCTCTACCGGGTTATGAAGCAGGTGGGCCGACGCTTGAAATCTTTTCCTATAATAAACCCAATCAAGTGGGACCATTAAATATTAATGAATATGGATTTGCACATATTGCATTTGAAGTGGAAGATGTGGAAAAAGCATTTAAAAATTTACTGGATGAAGGCGGAAGTGCCGTAGGAGAAATGGTAACCAGACATTACCCCGGTGTCGGAATCCTTACGTTAATCTATGCAAAAGATCCTGAAGGAAATATCGTTGAACTGCAAAAGTGGACATAGTACTCTATGACCAGGCTTTGAGCATTTCGGCCTGTCTTTTCTAACACGGCAAAACCCTTTCCATGTTGATATTGATAAGATTTTATCAATATCAATTGACAAATGTCATAATATGTATTATTATAAAAAGCATTGCAAACCGAGAACGATTATCAGTATTAATAAAAAGAGGAGTGCGGGATATTGATCGGTGTCAATGTAAGAGAACAAAGACCTGTCGAGTTTGATACCACTATCCTTTTAGACGAGGGGATAATCAACATTAAAAACAATAAAAAAAGATGTTTCACATTAATTTT
>JAKSCF010000390.1 GCA_022360735.1 Clostridia bacterium | reverse complement strand
TCATATGGGGTAAAGCGGCGAGAAATGGGCCCATTCATTTATCAATCGTTAGAAGAGATGCCAAGCAGGATAGAGCCTTTACAAGAGAACTTAGATTGGTTTATTTCAAAGGCCAAACAGGGGAGGGTTCTTCATTCTAGAACGAAGGACCGCCCCCTGCTTGGCTCGTTAAGCCATGGCACTATAGTTATTCGATAGAATTGGATGTCTAGCTTGGTAGAAAATTTAGAGTAGTTTTTTGAAAAATTTTGTTCAGAGTATTGTACAACTCGGAATAAAATGTTATTATGGCAATATACGGAAGCTAATTGAGAGTAGTTGTATTTTTCAATGTTTTTACTTATACTCCCAAACTTTATGAAAAACCACACTACTAAAATGAAAAAGTGAATTTCCCTAAAAGGATATTCTCATTTGCATGTAAAGACCATGTCAATCTGTAGCAAAATAACCCCATGTTTTTTTGCTAAATTATGGTATGATTATGTTGTTAAAATTCAATAGTTTTTACATAAAAGCTGGAGGTTTTTATTTAAAATGAAGAATATTTTAAAGTCAAAAACGACCGCTAAATGGTGGGAAGTTTTGATAGCATTATTAGTATTAACATTTGGCACTATTTTTTTACCAGAATATCTGAATGAAGTAGATAAAAGTGCATGTGTAGGAATATCAACAATTTTAGCGTTTTTAACATTATTTATTTTGAGAATTATAAGGTCTATTAAAAAAAATAAGTAAGAAAAGAGTTGTTTATCACACGCTCGGTCTAAAATTTGTATAGTAGTCCAGGCCAAACAGGGGACCATTCTTCGTTCTAGAACGAAGAACCGTCCCCTGTTTGGCTATACAATTGAGGTAAGTTTTCTGAGAGACGGCCCCTCGCGGCTTCTGTTTCGGCCAATTCCATATAGCCTGTGTTTAGGCGCTCCACAAAATTTTTTATAATTGGATGTAGAAATGATGCAGGAATTTGTAATGGCATATAATATATAAACCGAGATAGTTCGACATGGTTCGACATATAGAAGTGAGACGAGTGTGGTATAATGAATGAGTTTTATAAAAAATAAAAAATTTGACAATGTAATAGGGGGCTAATATGGACAAAGCAATTAAGAAATCAACAGCTTTAATAGTTATTATTGTAATGTTTTTTACACAATTCAGCACATTTACATTTGCTAATGAAAATAGTAATGTAATTTCTGATGTGAAGGGGCACTGGGCAGAGACTGTGATTTTGGACTGGATAGAAAAAGAATATGTAAAAGGATATCCGGATGGAACATTTGTTCCGTCAAATAATATAACACGTGCCGAGTTTATTTCTTTACTTGACAGAGTTTTTATGCTAGAGGATTCAGAAACAACTGCTAAAAAATTTGTAGATGTGACACAAAAACATTGGTACTATAAATCTGTTATGCTATCATCAAAGTTTGGAATTATTAGTGGGTATAATGACAATTCTTTTAGACCTAATGACTTTATTACAAGACAAGATGCAAGCATAATTGTCAGTAGATATTTAAATATCAATGATATCATTATGGAAGGTGAACTTAACCAATATAGTGATAAAGATGACATATCAAATTATGCAAAAGATGGTATTGCGGCCTTATCTGAACTAAGCATAGTTAAGGGGAATGGGGATGGTACATTTAATCCTTTAGGAAATCTAACAAGAGCTGAAACAGTCGTAATGCTGAATAATGCATTAGAAATTGTGGGAGGAAGTACCGGGATAATAGGGAAAGCATATTATCAAAAATCACCGCTTGAAAATGTAGACATAATTATAAGCGAAAAAGATAGTTACAAAGAAATAAAAAAAGTAAAAACTGATAAACAAGGTAATTATAATATTACACTTAAAGAAGGGGTATATAACATAATCGCTTCAATTAACAATAAAGTTTCTTTTAGAAGTGAAATAAACATAAGAGATGATTTTAAATCGTATGTTAAAATAGGACTAGAAGAGGGTCAGAAGGTAGTTGGTACATTAAAGGATGCTAATAACAAAAATGTAAAGACTAAATCTGTATACATAAAAACTAATCCCTATTTTACTACAGAAACGAATGATAAAGGTGAATTTGAAGCCATTTTGCCTAAAGGCAGAGACTATGAAATATTTTATGTATATTCCGGCAAATTGAAAAGCGCCGGTAAATTTTCCACAAGTAGTGTAGAAGAAGTAAATATCGGTGATTTTAAGACTACATATAGGCGCAGCTCTTCATCGTCTTCCAAGACAACACATAAAAAACCTAATTTAGAACTTGTCGATGATAATGGGGTATTAGAGTTTAAAGTTACAAACACTGAAAACACGAGTACATATACAATGAACGTTAAACATAATGATAAGGATTTTGAAGAAATATCAACAATTGATGTCAATAATCCCATAATAATAAATAAGGAAGCTATAGCAGGAACATATGCATACAAAGTAATTTCCAAATCAAAAAATGGTCAAACAAAAGAGTCAAATCAAGTCAATTATATGGTTACAAGTATGGGGTCCGGAATAATAGAAAATGATAGTGACTTAGATGGACTAAGCGATGATTTGGAAAGAAAGTTAAATTCAGACATTAATAATAGAGATACGGATTCAGATGGTTTGCCGGATGGTTTTGAATATTATATGATAAATATGTCACCGACAAAAGCTGATAGTGACGATAACGGGGTATCTGATGCAGACGAGGACCCGGACAATGATGGATTGAGTAATTTAACAGAATACAACTTGGGTACTCATCCACTTCTTAAAGATACGGATGATGACGGTTTAAAAGATGGAGAGGAAATAAATACATATAAAACAGATGCCCTATGTGTGGACACAGACGGTGATACTCTATCAGATGCTGACGAAATTATATTGGGATTCAGCCCTATTAAGAGTGATACAGACGGAAATGGGATTTTAGATTCTGAGGAAAAGGTACGGCAAACGGTGGGTGAAGATAATATTGCAAACAGTTTATTAGAAGATAATGATGCGATACCTTCCTTAACATTGTCCGTAACTGGTAATGTAAATAATACGGCAGCTATTAGTGAATATATGGGTATTGAATTTGGAGAGAGTCGTTCCATCATAGGTAAACCTATTAAAATAAGTGGAGCAGAATTTGAAAGTGCGGAGATAACATTTTCCTTGAATAGAGATATAGAATCAGATTCTGCCATAACAGTAGCAGAAGAAGTATATAACAAAAAAATAATATGTAGATATGATGATAAAGGGAATACAATTTATTATCATACAGACTATGACAGAAAGAATAAAATGCTTTCCGCACAAATTGATTCACCAGGCATATATTTTGTACTTGATGTTGAAGAATTATTTAATGAACTAGGTTTCTCATTACCAACAAAAATGACTCATTCAACTACCGAAATCTCAATGGCAATGGAGGAAATGGCATTAAAAGAGAATAAAAAAGTACTAACTTCCCAACAAATACAATCAATGCAGAATAATAGTGATCAAAATAAAGCTATAGCAACATTTAGTACCAAACACAGCACCGTGATGTCGGAAGTTTATTCGACCCATAAGTCGGTTAGTGCATCTGCAGATACAACAAAAATGACTGTAATGGCAGGCGCAACAGGACAAGCCGATATTGTATTCATAATGGACACCACAGGCTCAATGGGTGATGAAATTAACAATGTTATAGATAATACAACCGCTTTTGTTGACCATTTAAAAGAAAGAGGTATTGCTCCGTATCTTTCACTTGTTGAATATAAGGATATTGTAGAAGATGGAATGGATTCTACAAAAGTATATAAAAATGGAACTAAAAATTGGTTTTCAGATGTCGAAGTATATAAAAATGTAATCAAAACACTAGATGTTTATGGTGGCGGTGATGAACCGGAATGTGTTATTGATGCACTGGAAACCGCTCGTTTGCTTGATATGCGATCAAATGCAGGTAAGTTTTTTATACTCATTACGGATGCAGGCTATAAAATTGATAACAGATATGGGATACCATCATTAGAGTATGAAATAGAATTATTAAAAAACCAAAAAATCAATACTTCAGTGGTAACTTCATCCTGGTTAGAATCAACATATAATGATTTATTTAGTCAAACTGGTGGTATATATGCAGATATTAATGGTGATTTCAAAGATGAACTTATGGCAGTTGCCAATCAAATAGTAGATGATGTAGAAGACGGAGTATGGATATATTTGGACGGAGCGATCCCCATACCGGTAAAGTTAGAAAAAGAGCCGACACAAGGTGATATAATTACGGATACGGATAAGGATGGGATTCCGGATATACAGGAGTTGAAAAGCGTTACACCTGTAAAGGAACTGGATTTAGACGATATTATTATAAAAGTAAGTAATGGAGCGATAACAGATACAAACTATGGGGTTATAAAAGTTTATGAATATGAAAGCAATCCAGCGGTAGGTGATACGGATGGAGATGGATACGGTGATGCGGATGATTTGAATCCTAAAGTAGCTTTTAGGACACCTGTGATTCTATTGCATGGAAGGACGGACAATAGTTATAAGCTTTTTGGTGCTAAGACTGAAATAATTGGGGAAGGGCATACGAAGCTTAAAGGAAATTCGCTTAATTACCAATATATCCGAAATAATGTTACTTCTTACGGCAATATAAATAGATCAGAAACTAATACAAATGGATATAACGACGGAGAAACTATTTTTTCCCCAGTAAATTACTACACGTCAGAGGCACATGATATAAAAGAAATAGTTGCAGGCGGAGATAAAAAAAATGAACCACACAATTTGGCATATCAATTAGCAGAAGTCGGTAATGAAGGATATGAAAAAAATGTTAACCTATTTGTTTTGAACTACCCCAATATTGATTTTAACTGGAAAAATGCAGACATTCTTAAATGGTTTATTGAAGAAAACTTAAAAGAAAACAAAGCAGTATATCCGACAAAATCAGCTTATAATAATAGAAATATTGAGGGTGGAACGTTAAAAGTGGATTTAATAGGTCATAGCAATGGTGGTTTAGTTTCAAGATATTATATTGAGAATCTAAATGGCAGTTCATATGTTAATAAGCTTATTACTATAAATACGCCCCATTGGGGGAGTGGGCTTGCAACACTTAGTGTTAATATTCCTGTATTAACTAAGCCTATGGATATGGATTTGGCACCTGATAGTCAGCAATTTGGCGGCAGTAAAAGAGTTATGAATTATTCTAAGAAAGAAAAGCGAGAATATATTAACAACTATCAAACGCCAGCATTAAATTATTCTCAACATGGTACAACTAAATATTATTTTATAGGAGGATATGATGATAATGCACCGTACTTATTGCCAAGTGGATTGAAAGGTAAAACGTTACTCTTTGATGTCACCCCCCAAAGTAGTACTTTTGAGAACTTTAGAAATAGTATTGCAGATGGGTTTTATAAGAAGTATCCTGAATACAAGTCGACAATTAAATTTATTTTCACAAACATTGGGGGAGATAATGTAGT
>JAKSCF010000451.1 GCA_022360735.1 Clostridia bacterium | reverse complement strand
CCAAAAGCACAGGAGAAGGTCAGATAGTGGAAACATCTCTCTGCGGTTCTGCAGTTGGTATAACTGAAGATAAAGTCATTACGTATGGTGCGGATCAAAAAGACCCTATGCGTACGGGAAATGCACACCCTTTAATAAATCCTTATGATATCCTGAAATGCAAGAATGGATATGTTGCTATGGGCATTTCGTCAGACGATCAATGGGCAAAATTTTGTGATGTATTTGACCGTTTGGAGTGGACGACATCAGAAAAATATTGTTCCAACTTAGTAAGGGGCCTGAATTATTTTGGAGATCTCAGGATCAAGATAGAAGAATTGTTTTCACAGTATACCATGCAGGAAATTGCGGATATATGCGATAAAGCGCTCATCCCAGGTACCATGTGCAGCACAACGGAAGAGGCTCTACAAGAACCGCAATTGCACGAGAGAAACATGATCGTCACAGTGGAGGATGTTAACATCGGCAAGCTAGAGATGCCGGGTAAACCAATAAAATTTGTTGGTGAAGCGGAAGAAGCTCTGCGCACAGCACCAGACTTAGGAGAACATAACGCTGAAATTTATGGTACCTTTGATATTGATTCTATAAAGTTGGAGCATTTGCAACGAGAAGGGGTTATCTAGAAATTTCAATATCATGAATAATTAAGTTAAGGGAGTGTAAGGCATGAAAAAGAGACCTCTTGAAGGAGTTAAAATTCTTGATTTTTCTCAAGTCTTAGCTGCGCCGTTCTGTGGCATGATGCTTGCGGATTTGGGCGCACAGGTAATAAAAGTGGAACGACCAGGCAGTGGAGATATTTCCCGTGAATATGGACCATACATTAATGATATAAGTCTTTATTTTTGTCAATACAACAGGGGCAAGAGAGGTTTGGCTGTTGACATGCGCAAAGAAGCTGGTAAGCGCGTGGTTATGGATCTCGTCGCAGAAGTGGATGTTGTCATTGAGAATTTTAAAGCTGGAACATTGGAAAAACTTGGGATAGGCTATAATGAAATGATTAAGGTTAATCCACAGTTAATATATGGTTCCATTTCTGGTTTTGGCACTCATGGTCCTTTATCTCATCTGCCATGTATGGACATCATTGCCGCCGCTCGAAGCGGTTTGGTGAGCCAGTCCGGGATAGATGGACAAGCCCCTATTAAGCCTGGTTTTTCTTTATGTGATACGTGGGCAGGGCTGCATTTATTGCGTGGTTTGTCTATGGCGTTGCTCCACAAGCAGCGTACCAACAGAGGTGTTCGCATAGACATCGCAATGTTGGATTGTGCTTTTTATATGTGTGAAGCGCCTGTTTTACAGCATTCGTTGACAGGAAAATTTAGAAAGAGATCAGGCAATCATGATCCGGTGTTTGCGCCTTACGGCGAATTTACTGCCAGGGATGGCAATGTGGTGATCGCCGTGACCAAAGAAGAAGAATGGATTGCGCTTTGTGACGCATTGGGGTTATCCGCCTTGGCTGAGGATCCACGATTTTCTAACAACGAATCGCGTCTTAATAATAGAGAGTTACTCATAACCGAATTGGAGGGCGTAATCTCTTCCATGGAAAGATACGAGATCGAAAAAATATTGTGCCAGGTTGGAGTTCCTGGGGCTGCAGTTCAAACGTTGGCTGAATTTGTTAATAATCCTCAAACCCAAGAGCTGGATGTTATCACCAAAATCAATCAACCTGGAGTAGGTGATTATACTGCTGTGAATACACCCATACGTTTTAGCAAAACTCCGATTGATTCCAATGCTGAAGCGGCCAGCTTTCCCGGTGCACACAGTAGAGAAATTTTAAGTAAATTAGGATATACTGAAGACAAGATCGAAGAATTGATTGATAGTGGTGCCATTTATCAACCTGCCTGATGCTTGAAATTGTTACTTCCTCAGTACAATTTTTAAACACGACAGATTCTGAGAAAGGACTTAATTATGAAGCTGATTTCTCCAGATACAACAAAATGCGTGAAATGTCACGCATGTGCAGAGGTATGCCCCATGAGAGTTATCGATATATCTGCTAATGGATTTCCGGAGCCTAAGAGTTGTGCATATCGACTTTGCATAAATTGTGGCTACTGCGTGGATGTTTGCGTTTTTGGTGCTCTCAACCACAGGGTTAGAAAACGTTCCTCAGATTCTAAAGCAGCAATGAAACGATACGAAGCAATGCAAAAAAATAAGAAAAGGTGAGCCAAATGAGAAGAGATTGTGTTTTCTTTTGCCCTATTCGTGTCCGTTATGGAGAAGTAGATCAACAGGGAGTAGTATATAATGGAAATTACGTGGTATACACTGATGTTGCATTTGAAGAGTTTCTTCGTTCTAAAGGATACTCGTACAAAAAACTGGTTAACGAACATGCATCTGAGGTTTGTCATAAAAAATCCACCTTCGAGTATTTTTCCAGTGCCTTTGAGGAGGATATACTAGAGGTTGGGGTACGTGTTATTCGGGTTGGAAATAAGAGCTTTACCTTGGGTTTTGAAATATATCGTCAAGGGGAAGAAGATCCGATTGTTACCTCTGAAATTGTTTATGTTGGGTACGATACGGAAAAAAGAAAAAGTCGACCAATAACAGAGCTGATGCGTAAGCTTTTGGGTGCATGAAAAGGGTAATACGAGACCAACTATTATAGTCAAGTTTTAAAAATGAATTTTTGAATAAAAAGTCATGTGTTAGTTATACAACTCATTACCAGTTGAACATACGGCTGTGGATATACCTTTCTTAATACGTTAAGCATTAGTAAAAACAAACTCATCCACAGCGTCTGTAAGAATTTATAGTAGACAGTCCTTGGAGGGGGGACTTTAAACATCATAGAAGATAATATGGAAAATAATTTAAATAAGAAAGATCGTGACAGTATAGAGATTGGCCTCATAATTGTCAGCGTAGCTTTACTTGTTGCATTTATCATTTTTATGGTTGTAAATCCGGAGACAACGGTTAATGGTATCAGTGGTTTTTTCTGGAAAATGATTTCAGTATTTGGACCTATATTTGAAGTTTTCACTTTTGCCACATTTATTATCGCTATCTATCTTGGCTTTGGTAAGTATGGTAAAATAAGGCTCGGTGACTGCAAGCCGGAGTATTCGACATTCAGTTATATATCAATGATGCTGCTGGCATCCCTTGCTTCTGCAGCACTGTATTGGTCTTTTACAGAATGGGCCTATTATTATGAAAGTCCGGGGCTGGGCATGGAACCCTTTAGCACCCGAGCATTGGAATCTTCCCTTGGATATCAGTTCTTCCACTGGGGAATGACAAACCAGGCAATGTACACCATTATGGGTGTAGCCATCGCATACGGTGTATATGTTCGGAAAGTTCCTTCTTTCCAGACCAGTGCTGTATGCAGTGCTATGATGGGAGAACAGGTCAAAGGCAAATCTGCTATTGGTAAAGTTATCGATTTCTGCGTAATCTTCGGAATCCTGGGCGGATTGAGCTCCTCCCTGGGATTAGCAGTTCCGCTTGCAACCAGCGGAATTAATCAGTTATTCGGCGTAGAAGCAACGGCGGCAATACAGATCGGTGTTATTGTAGTCATTGCCCTTGTTTACACATTTACTTCCTATCTCGGCACCAACAAAGGCATGAAAATAATCAGCAACGGAGCAGCAACTCTTTGTATAGCATTCCTTCTGTATGTGCTGTTCGCAGGGCCTACTACATTTATTTTAAAAAATATCGTCAATTCGTTCGGGTATATGATCCAATATCTCCCAAGGATGAGCTTGTTCACAGATCCGGTGGAGAATACAGGATTTCCTGAAGGCTGGACCATTTACTTTCAAGCATTCTACCTTAACTATGTAGCAATGATGGGTATCTTTGTTGCCAAGATCTCAAAGGGTAGAACCATTAAGCAGGTTGCTATCGCAACGATTTTGGGAATCTCAGCCGGAGGCTGGTTCCTCTTTGGAGTGAACGGCAGCTTCTCCATCAAGACATTCTTAGATGGAAGCGCTGATGTAGTAGGATTGGTCAATAGCGGCGTAGGGGATGTTGCGATTTATAACATCTTAGAAGTTATGCCATTAGGCGCAACTTTATTGCCGGCTATTATCTTATTACTCATCGTTGGCTTTGTAGCACCATCCATGGACTCTGCGTCTCTCGCTCTGGCTGAAACAGTTACTAAACGGGGAACGCCTAAGATGGCCATGAGAATTTTCTGGTGCGTACTGCTTGCCGTCATCCCAATGTGCATCATTTTATCGGGTTCCGGATTTGATGCCATCAAGCAATTAGCCATTATCATATCTGTTCCGTTCTTAGTCATTGTAATCGGCATGGAAATAGGGCTGTTCAAGTGGCTAAGACATGATAGCCGTTCGGGGTTGCACAAAGCCAATATTGAACTCCAGGAAAAAGAAGAGAAAGAAGAGTTTGAAAAAGAAAGAATTGGCGCATAAGTGTGAAAGCCCATAGTACGTAGAACATGCAATTTAGGGACAGATGTTGACATTTGTCCCTTAATAATGTTTTAAAGGTTTTACTCCAGAAACTTTTCTTGAGCATTTTTTAATTCAATGGGATTTAATGTATCCACATAATAATTTGCCACTTCAATACATTTGTCGTTATTTCTTTCGTAGAACCAATTATGAACTTTTCTTTCTATTTCTTGGTCAGTGCCGTTTACTTTATAAGGATATACTGCAACCAATTCCTCTGTTTCTTTATCTCGAATTCCCGCACGTCCTGCTGCTTCAAATTTACCGGCCAATTTACTTCCCATATCAATCTCCTTTCAAAATACATACTAAATGGATCACTATTATTTTAGGAGAAATTATTTTTTTTATTCTTATGTGCTAAAAATAAGAATTTAACTTAATCTTCATTTTTTTTCCTTTTTCTATTGTATGATTCATCTTCATCATCATCTTTTTCATCGTCATTATCATCATCGTCGTCTTCATCATCTTTGCCTTTTTCGCCCCGGTCTTCATCATCATCGCTGCCATTATCATAATTTTTATTGTCTTTTTTAGAATTTTTTTCTTTCCTCTTGTTGCTTTTTTTCTCATCATCTATTTCATCATCTTCATCATCCTGATTAAGACGGGTATCCATATTCTCAATATCATCGTAATCTACTTTTTGCTGTTTGTTCTTTTTTAGATTTTTTTTTTTTTCATATAGCTTTTTCTTTAGCCTTTCTTTTTTTATTTTGTCATGTTCGAGTTTTTTTATATTCTTGTTGAAATAAGTGTCTTTTTCAGTATCTTTAT
>JAKSCF010000292.1 GCA_022360735.1 Clostridia bacterium | reverse complement strand
TTAAACGATTTCTGTACGTCATCAAAATGGGCTTATCAAAATGAAGACGTAGAAGTATTAACCATTAACGTCAACGATTTTGATTCATATAAAATGAATGCATTTCCTGTTATAGCCGATGCAAAGAAATCATTAGAGGCAATAAGTACTGGACTAAAAGAAAAAGGTTATGCCAGCGAGTATACAGATGAAATTCAAAAGGTGAAAGAAGAATGGAATCAAGAGGTGGATAGACTGTATAACATAGAATTAGACAAAGGATTGTCTCAAACAAGGGTGTTGGGTGAGCTGAATGAAAAGTTGACAGATCATGATGCTGTTGTTGTTACGGCAGCAGGCAGTTTGCCAAGCGACTGTCAGAGAGTATGGCGTAGAAGGACAGACAATATTTATCACGCAGAATATGCATTCTCATGTATGGGATATGAAGTAGCGGGCGCTATAGGTGCCAAACTGGCTGAACCGGATAAAGAAGTGTACGCATTACTGGGAGACGGCAGCTTCTTAATGCTTCATACGGAGTTGGTAACCAGCTTACAAGAAAATATTAAAATCAATATTATACTGCTTGATAATCATGGCTATCAGCGTATTCATAACCTACAGAGACAAGAAGGGATACCAAGCTTTGCCAATGAATTTAGGTATAGAGAAGAAAGGTCCAATCGATTAACAGGTGAGTGTATGCCAATAGACTTTGCAAAAGTAGCAGAAGGATATGGCGCAAAAGGCTTTAGAGCAAAAAACATCAATGAAGTCCAAAAAGCTTTTAAAGGCATGAAAGCCTCTGAGGTTACGTCATTAATGGATATCAAAGTTTTACCGGGAACTATGACCTTTGGCTATGACTCCTGGTGGCGAGTAGGGACAGCGCAAATATCTAAACATGAGTCAGTTACAAAAGCGGCAGAGAAAATTAAGGAACAACTCAAAATAGCGAAACAATATTAAGGGAAATGACTTTGATCATATAAAACAGCCTCTCCCATTTTTTATATATTATTATTAAGAAGCACCTCACAGTAGGTGTTTCTTTTTAAGCTTAGTATCATTAAGGGCTTGCGGAACGAATACATATTTGTATATAAAATTCAGACACTTTTTCTAAAGTTGCTCTCATTGTTTAATAAAATTTAACAATGTAAAATAAAATTAGGGAAATTTACATAGGGAGTGTGTGACCAGTATGTCAGAATACATTTTGGAGATGAAAAATATATGCAAAAGTTTTGCCACTGTACCTGTGCTTGATCATGTCAATTTGCAGATAAAACCCGGTGAAGTTCACGCGCTCATGGGCGAGAACGGTGCAGGCAAATCAACATTAATGAAAATTCTTATGGGAATATATTCAGCTAACAGTGGTGATGTATTAATAAATGGAGAAAAAGTAATCTTTAAAAATCCTAAGGAAGCAATGCACTATGGCATTTCTATGATACACCAGGAATTAAATCCTATTTTAGATATGGAAGTATCAGAAAACGTATTTGTTGGACGTGAAATCAGAAAAATGAATGCAGGAGCGTTTAGTGTGGTGGATAAAAAACAAATGCGTAAAGAATGTGCTGAACTTTTCGATGCACTATCCATACCAATTCAACCAACAGAATTGATGCGAAATTTGAGTGTTGCGCAAACCCAGCTTGTAGAGATTGTTAAGGCCATATCTTTGTCTTCTAAAATCATTATTATGGATGAGCCTACATCGGCCATTACGGATCACGAAGTAGAAGTTTTGTTTCAACAGATTGAAGTATTAAAATCTCAAAATGTAGCAGTTATTTATATCTCTCATAAGATGGATGAAATATTTGACATAGCAGATAGAATCACTGTTTTACGTGATGGCGGCTATATCGGTACAGATCATAAAGAAAACATGAGCAAAGACAAATTGATAAAGATGATGGTAGGCCGAGAGATCACAGAAGCTTTCCCGAAAGTAAAAGTTGATATTGATGAAGAGGCTTTGTCCGTTAAAAACCTTAGTTACGGCAATAAGTTTCAAAATGTCAGCTTTAGCGTTCGAAGAGGCGAAATTTTAGGGATTGCGGGCTTGGTTGGAGCAGGCAGAAGTGAAGTTGTAGAAACCTTGTTTGGAATGAACAAAGCTACCTCCGGAGAAGTATTGATCAATGGCACTAAAAAAGAAATACACAAGCCTTTGGATGCTATCAGAAATAAAATAGCACTTATTACCGAAGATAGAAAGTTTACCGGTTTAAACCTTGAAGCAACCGTAGAAGAAAATATTACCATTGTTTCTCTTAATCAATTATTTAAAAACGGCATCATCAATAAGAGAGCTGAGGCTGATATTTCAGAAGCGTACATTGAGAAATTGAAGATAAAGGCTTTTTCAAGAAAGGCACTCATAACATCATTAAGCGGAGGGAATCAGCAAAAAGTAGTATTGGCAAAGTGGCTTTTATCTCAACCTGAAATTATCATATTTGACGAGCCTACAAGAGGGATAGATGTGGGTGCTAAAAGGGAGATTTATCTTCTAATAGGGGAAATGGTTAAAAACGGAAAAGCAGTGATAATGATTTCGTCAGAAATACCCGAAATTATGGGTCTCTCCGACAGAATTATCGTAATGGCCGGCGGAAAACTCACAGGAGAAATAAAAAAAGCCGATTTCTCTCAAGAGCTCATAATGAAATATGCTTCACAATTTAGCGGGGGTGAGAACAATGTTAATGAATCAGCAGAAAATTGGAACATCTAGATTTATGCGGGAGTTTGGAATATTACTGGTATTTGTTATTGTGCTGGTGGGGCTAATGATATTGTCACCTAACGCATTTGCAAAACCTACAAATCTAATCAATATTTTGAAACAAGCGTCTATTAACGGCATACTGGCTACAGGCATGATGTATGTTATTATTTCTGGAGGTATAGATTTATCAGTTGGATCCATCGTAGCGCTGACAGGTGTAATCGCTGCAACCTTTGCGCATCCAGGTGAGTATCCGCTTATCATACCCATTGTTTTACCCATTATTGTTGGAGGCTTGGTGGGGCTGCTTAATGGTGTCGGGGTTGCATATGGAGGTATACCGCCTTTTATCGTGACATTGGGATCCATGACAGCAATTAGAGGAATGGCTTTAATCATTAGTAAAGGGGCGCCTGTTTTTAATGTTTCAGACGAATTTGAAAATATTGCCGGAGGTTTCATACTGGATAGAATTCCTTACTTGGCAGTTTACTTAGTGGGAGTTACCGTAGTATGTGCTTTTATGCTGGATAAAACGGTGTTTGGGCGTAGAGTTTATGCGGTTGGCGGGAATGAAACATCTGCAAAAGTATCAGGCATCAGCGTCAATAAAATTAAACTGGGGGTATATGCCTTATCCGGATTATTAGCCGGTTTTGCAGGTCTTCTTTTAGCATCACGGACAGTGTCAGGAAGTCCCACAGCAGGACAGTCTTACGAGTTAGATGCAATTGCAGCGGTTATCATAGGTGGTGTAAGCATGACCGGCGGCTCCGGTAAATGGTATGGAACGATTATTGGTGCACTGCTCATTGCTGTTATTGGAAATGGGTTAGATATACTCAATGTATCCTCTCACTACCAATTGGTCATAAAAGGTTTGATCATCGTCTTTGCTGTATTGTTTGATATGAAAGGGAAAAAGCACAGAATATAGAAGGCAGCAGCAATCGTCATTATTTGTTTTACCTTGCTCTTTCTTTATAACTTAGAGGTATGGACAGCATTATTTCAACAATACTTTTAGGGAGTCTTTAGGAAGAACAATCGTAAATAAATTGTAAGACTTATTAAAGAGTCTTGCAAATAAAAAAAGATTGGGGAGAAATAAAAATGAAGAAGAAAATCTTAAGTGTCATTTTGGCAATGCTAATGCTGACAGCTTTATTGGCAGGTTGTGGTGGTAATACTGACGAAGGAAGCGCTGAACCTCAGGAAGAAACTCAAAAATATGCTCTTTTAATGAGTCATATGACCAATGCCTTTACAATGGAACTATCAGGTGCAGTGAAAGATAAGGCCGATGAGCTGGGTGTAAGCTTAACCGTATTTGATGGAGAAAATGATGCTGCAAAACAAATTAGTCAAGCAGAATCTGCGATTTCACAAGGCTATGATGCAATTATCATAGAAGCAATTTCAGTTGACGGCATCAAGCCCGCTGTACAAGCAGCTAAAGATGCAGGAATACCTATCGTTACCATTAATCAAAAAATTACACAGCAAGAGCTTGCTAACTGCTTTGTAGGGGTAAGTCATGTTGAAGGCGGCTCCATTGAGATGGAGAAGGTCGTTGAAGATTTAGACGGAAAGGGCAACATAGCAATCCTGTTAGGACCCATGGGATCAGATGGTCAAATAGGAAGACGTGAAGGGTATTCTAACGTACTTGAAAGCTATCCGGATATAGAAATCGTATTTGAACAGAGTGCTAACTGGAAAACGGATGAGGCATTGAAGCTTGTAGAGAACTGGCTCCAGACCGGGAAAGAAATCAATGCGATTGTAGCTCAAAATGATGGGATGGCACTAGGTGCTCTAAAAGCTGTTGAAGATGCTAAACTTCTTGAAAATATAAAAGTTTATGGTGTAGATGCAGTACCCGATGCACTGGCAGCAGTTCAGGAGGGAAGGCTTTCTGCTACGGTATCACAAAGTACAACCAACCAAGGCTTACAGGCCATGGAAGCATGCTATAAAATTGTGAACGGTGAAACGGTTCCGGAAGAGATTATTGTTGGACATACATTAATTACACAAGACAACGTTGCAGATTTTATCAAATAGTGATTAAAATGGGGATGTGATTTAAAGCGGTATCTTAAAGACCATCCCCTAAAATCCAGTTGCAAAGTATTTGTCCTCACCCTGGAAAATTCTAAAAATTAGGATTTTCTTTTTTGTTTTTTGAAAGAGCCTCAATAGAACTTTATTACCACATTAAAAATTACAACCTTTGATGAATACTAATAGTGAGAAGGTTGATAGGTTCTCTAAATGTCAAAATCTGATAAGTTTATATATCTAAACTGAATAATTGACAAGTTTAGATATATAAACTATAATATGGGCATATGGTATATAAAAAATTTTTCTTTTAGTGTAAAAAAATACGTAAACCTGTTTAACAAAAAGAGATTATTTTTTTGGAGGTAAAAAGATGAAAAACATTAAGATTGGGACGAGACTTTTTATTGGATTTTTGACAATACTTATCTTTATGGCAGCGGTAGGGATTATAGGAATTGATCAAATGAAAAATTTGACTGAAAGAATAACAAAGTTTTATAACCACCCTTTTACAGTGAGTACAAGCGTAAGAGAGGTGAACACACAGGTCGTTGCTATTCATAGAGCTATGAAAGATGTTGCTCTATCAAAAAATGATGAACAAATTGATTTAGCAATCAAAGACGTCAGCGAAAGAGAAAACGTTGTATATAACAATTTTGAGATCATACGTGAAAGATATCTGGGCGATCAACAGATGGTTGAAAATGCATACAATGCATTTAAAGATTGGAAGGCAATACGTGATGAAGTCATTCAATTAATGAAAGACGATGAAAGAGATAAAGCCGCAGAAATTACAAAGGGCAAAGGTGTCGCACAAGTTGAACTTATTGAAGAAACCCTAACGGCATTAGATGATTTTGCAATGGAAAAAGCAGCCAGTTTTAAAGAAACAGCAATTGCTGATAGTAATAATATGATTAAAGTAGTCGCCATAGTTTTAGGAGCTGCTTTATTAATTGCTATTATGCTGTCTGTTTTAATCATTTCATCCATTACTAAACCAATTAAAGAAGTAACAAGTGTGGCAGAAAGTATTTCAAAAGGAGATATTCAAGTTAAAATTGAAAAGAATTCAAAAGATGAAATAGGAGATTTAATGTCTTCCTTCTCCAAGATGTTGGATGGCATTAAACAACAGTCAAAATTGATAGAAGAATTGTCGAAAGGGAATCTTGATGTAAGGGCTGAAGTGAGGTCTGATAACGACATGCTTTCAATGTCACTCAACAATATAGTGATGACTTTAAGCAAGCTAATAAATGAAATGAATAATATGTCTCAGCAACACGATTTAGGAGATATTGATATCACCATAGATACAAATCTCTTTACAGGACCATATAAAGTTGTTGCACAAAGTGTTAATGATATGGTCAATGGACATATTGAGATGAATAGAAAAGCTATGGCATGTGTCGAAGCATTTGGAAAAGGAAATTTTGACGCCGAGTTAGAACAATTCCCAGGCAAAAAAGCAGTTATTAATGATATTATAGAGACTCTAAGAGCAAACCTCAAGAAAGTAAACACAGAGATCAGAACCTTAGTTGAAAAATCTGTAAAAGGTGAACTCAGCATAAGAGCAGAAGCCTCTGAATATGAAGGGGATTGGAACAAACTCACAAGTGGTATTAATCAACTATTGGAAGCAATAATTGAACCCATAAAAGAAGCAAGGTTAGTTCTGGGAGAAATGTCTAAAGGAAACCTGAGTGCAAGAATAGAAGGAGACTATCAAGGCGACCATGCAGAGATAAAAAATGCTTTGAATTCAATGGGGGCTGAAATACAAGGATACATAGAGGAGCTTACAAATATTCTTTCCGATATGGCCAACAAAAACTTTAGGGGTGAGATAGAACGAGAGTACCTGGGAGACTTCGTAAAACTCAAAGATTCTATTAACCATATACTAGAGCAATTTAATTCCATGCTTTCAGAAATCAATGCTTCAGCAGAACAAGTTGAAGCAGGAGCAGACCAAGTAGCCTCTTCCAGCCAAAACCTATCTCAGGGATCTTCTGAGCAGGCAGGTTCAGTTGAAGAAATAAGCGCTACCATTACTCAAGTTGCAGAACAAGCAAAAGAAAATACGGTAAATGCCAATAAAGCCAATGAGCTGTCTATTAATGCAAAAACAGATGCCCAAAATGGTGATGCACAAATGGCAGAAATGCTTAAAGCAATGAATGAAATCAAAGAATCATCCAAGAACATCTCAAACATTATTAAAGTGATTGATGAAATAGCATTTCAGACCAATATATTGGCGCTTAATGCAGCAGTAGAAGCAGCAAGAGCAGGAGAACATGGAAAAGGTTTTGCTGTTGTTGCAGAAGAAGTTAGAAACTTAGCGGCTCGAAGTGCTCAGGCTGCTAAAGAGACCACAGACTTGATTGATAATTCCATTAATAAAGTGGAAGAAGGATATAAAATGGCCAACGATACTGCAAAAGCATTAGGGAAAATCGTAACAGGTGCTACCAATGCAGTAGAAATTGTAGGGATGATAGCCAATGCATCTAATGAGCAAGCCAATGCCATTGGGGAAGTTAATCAAGGGATTGAGCAAATTTCACATGTTACTCAGAGTAATACAGCAACAGCTGAAGAAAGTGCATCAGCCAGTGAGGAAATGGCAGGACAGGCTCAGATGTTAAAAGTGATGATGCAAGCATTTAAGCTGAAGAATACGGTTACTAAAAAGCTGACGGAAAATACCACAAATATTGAGCAGCTGGAAGCACCTGAAAACAATGAAATGGACTTTGAAGTATCACTAAATGACAATAACAGTGGCAAATACTAGATGTTTCTAAATATATGATCTATAGTTCATAAACTAAAGATTAAAAAAGAGGTGTAAATATATGAGTCAATACTTAACCTTTATCTTAGATGAGGAGAATTATGGGATAGATATATCTAGCGTTATAGAAATTATTGGCATACAAAAAATCGTTCAAGTGCCGCAACAGCCTGAATATACAAAAGGTGTCATTAATTTGAGAGGCAGGATTATTCCTACTGTTGATGTAAGAATTCGCTTTAATAAAGAAAAAGTGGATTACGATGAAAGAACGTGCATCATTGTAGTCGATGTTAAAGAAACAATGGTTGGATTTATCGTGGATAGAGTGGATGAAGTGATGACTATTTCAGACGAAAGTATTTCACAACCCCCAAACTTCAATCAAGACTTTAAAGGAAAATATGTAAAAGGTATTGCCAAGACCGAGAGTGAAATCATTATATTGTTAGAAAGCGGACTTCTTTTGTCAAGTCAAGAACTCAAGGAAACGGAATTCTTACATGAGAGAAAGAAAGACAATAGCTGAGTTATTGACTTTCTTACTATATTACTCATCAGTCTTGAATCACTTTATTTATGGTTAGAGTCGGATAATTGATGCTTCTTTAAATACCTTTTATACTTCATCATAATAATCTCGTCTACTTCCTCTTTCTCGTCATTTGGAAGTAGCCTGAGGTAGTGCAATAAATTTTTTTCAAATTCTGTTAAGTCCATACTGTTAGAAACTGAATTTTTAGGAATGATACCTTCTGCTGACTGGGAAGAGCAAGGTGTAAGATTGCCTTTCCCCATGAGGAGCCAATCAGAAGAAACATTAAATTGTTGACATATTGAAACGACTGTTTTTGCGGAAGGTTCATACCTATTATTCTCATAACTGCTGATGCTTCCTTTTTTGAGACCAATAAGCACAGCTAATTGGTCAACGGTTAAGTTATTAATTTTACGTAGATATTTAATTCTACTCCCTATAGTATTCATATTAAAACCCCTTTGAAAATTAGACTTTCCTTAAGCAAAATCCCTTTATGTTTTAAATCTTAAATTTCTTTACAACTTTTGGATAATAATTTTGTAAATTCAAAGAACCCCTAACACACTCTGTGAATTAAGAACGTGCTTTTATAGTTCCAAATATTTAAAAAGATAGGGCCTTAAGATAGTATTATCAGGATTGATATTAGCAAGCTTGAAAGCTAATTATTTATCTCACCACCTTTCCAAAAATAAAGTGTAATCTTTAAAATTAGGATATCTCAATGTAAAATTTAAATACTATGTTTTATAAATAAAATATATCATACATTCTATAATACTATAATATAATGCAGGGTTTTTTTACCAAGTTTATGAATAATCAAAAGAACTAGATAAGTTAATTGTTGATATAGTATAATAAGTTATTCATTTTAGATTAGTATATTCAGTCTTAGCCCCTCCGTCAAATGGAGGAGCTATTATTTTAGATAAAAAATTATAATTTATAAAAAAGTTCAAAGGATTTGAGCAATTTATCCTTTTTTAGTGAACCAAAAATAGATACCATGGCTCTTATATATAGATGCATCTAATAACAGAAGGAGGTAATAAATTGAATGAAATAGAGATCGTTATACAAGCTCAGCAAGGCGATTCAAAAGCTTTTGAATATATTTATACCAGCTACAGTCAATCCTCCATACGCACAGCTTTTCTTATTACAAGGAATCAACATACCAGTGAGGATATCGTTCAAGAAACATTTGTTAAGTGTTATCAAAAACTTAAAGATTTGAAAGATCCGGCTATGTTTAAATGTTGGTTTTATAAAATGCTCATTAGGAGCTGTTGGAGACATTCAAAAAAAGAAAAGATACAAGTCCCTGTTGAAAATATACCGGAACAAGCGACAGAAAAATCAATGGATGATCTTCTTGGAACAATGGAAAACGCACAAGAACTTTATCGTGCTCTGTCCATACTGAGTCAGCATCATAGAACCGTAATAGTCCTTTACTATTACAATGATATGTCCATAAAAGAAATTGCTAAAACCATGGGGTGTTTTGAAGGGACAGTAAAGTCAAGACTTTACAATGGAAGGCAACAACTGAGAAAGGAAATGATTAAAAATCAAATTAATATTAAAAAATTTTCTAAAGAGGAGTGTATTTTATGATGGATTATCAGGACGGTTTTGATAGAAAATTAAAGAATGATTTAAATCGGATTGCTAATACGATTGAAACGCCGCCTCAGTTATTGAATAAAATTAAAGCAGAAATTAATAATAAAGAAAGAAGTGAAAAAATTATGAGAAAACCTTTTATTTTCCATAGAAAATTAAAGACTGTAATGGTCGCAGCTATATGTATGGTAGTATTACTGGGAAGTATTGTAGGTGCTAAATCTCTTATCAGTCAGCATGTAAAAGGATTTTTAACAAGTGATACAACCTATAGTTCTGTTGATGAAGAATTGATTGAGAGTTTAGGATTTTCACCTAAAATGCCTGAAGTACTACCCGAAGGCTTTCAAAGAACGAAAATTAGAACTGCTGATTATATTGATGGCGCCAACCAACAACAGCCTTTTGATTCCAATGAGAAGTTAATAAGTGCTTATTATGAAAAAACGGATAGGGTTGGTGCAGTAGTATCTTTGACAGCTTCCAACACAAGTAAAGATTCGGATATGTTTTCTGTGTATGAGGATATTCCATTAAATGATGTTCAACTGCAATACAAATCTTATGAAGTTTATGTACTGCCCAGTGATTATGAATTGACGGAAGAGGAAATGGAAAAAGAGAAAAATGATGAAATTTTTATTGTGTATGTTTCCGATGTTAAAGAAAAAGAAATTAAAAACGCTCAATGTATCAAATGGGTAGACAATGGTATTTATTATATGTTAAGCGATCATAAGAATAGCATTTCGAAAGACAGCATCATTGAAATAGCACAATCGATTATCCATTCAAAATAATAAAGCATAAATTTTACTCCAAAAACCGTAAACTATGATGAATAGTTTTACGGTTTTTTTATAAAATAAAAAGATTAATGATATTGTAATTGACAAGCAGATTAAAAAATGATATCTTATAATAGACCGGTCGATTACTAAAGATTTTGGAGGATTTAAGATGAACGTTAGAGATAAGATCAAAAAAGTAGTAGAATCTCATGAGTTACTTAGACTTGCAACAGTAGACGAAAATGGAATGCCTAAAGTACGATCAGTAGATTATGCGGTGGATAAAGAAGATGAATCTGTTTTATATTTTATGACTTTCAAACAAACCAATAAAGTTAATGAATTGAGAAAAAATAATAATGTTCACGTTGTAATAGACAAAGAAGCGGGTTCTATAGAAGAATTAGCTCAGATATTGTATTTTAAAGCTTCAGGTAAAGCTTACGAAGTTGATACACAAGAAGAAGTTCAAAAAGCAATGGGTCTGATAATAGAGAAATATCCATATTTATCTGACTTACCCGGTGACCCTTCTATGATGACTGTTTTTAGGATTGAATTGGACAAGATAGTGGTGACGGACAATAGCGTAGAATTCGGTTATATGGAAGAAGAAACTTATAGATAAAGGGTAGGAGTTTCCTACCCTGACGCTATCGAAAAATGAATACAGTCGTATAAATATTCGTTAATGTATTCATTTGGAGAAAATTTGATGGCATATGAACTATAAAAGTCTAATCGCAGGCAAACCGCCGTCCATGGCTTATACCTGCTAACAAACGTCCTGTTTGTTCACGACTTTTATAGCCCAT
>JAKSCF010000671.1 GCA_022360735.1 Clostridia bacterium | reverse complement strand
TTTTTATTAGGAGAGGTCTTAACACCACTTGGCATGTTTGGAGCTTTATTGGTAATATTAGGCATGCTATTGTCTGAATTGGATTTGATTGGAAAGATTAAGTCTTGGATTAAAACCACGGAATCAGAGGTTTAAATAGGGATTGCAGATATTACAAAAAGCCTTGCATCACAAGGCTTTTAAACTTAATTTTTTCTTCAGTTAACTCTAATCTACTTTTATTAGCTCTTCTATAACTTTCATCAACGCTTCCTGACCCTGTCTTTTAAGAGAAGATATAGGAAGAATATGATCCGATGAATTCATTTGTAAATCTTTTCTAATAACCGAAAGTTTTTTTTGCATTTCGTTTTTGGATATTTTATCTGACTTTGTTGCCACTACTATGCCATCTAATTGATAATATTTAAGCCATTCATACATTTGTTTGTCTTGGGTAGAAGGCGCATGTCTTATATCCACCAATTGTACGACTTTAAGCAGATTTTCTCTGGTGCTGAGATATTTTTCAATCATAACACCCCATTTTTCTCTTTCTGTCTTAGAAACTCTGGCATACCCATACCCGGGTAAATCTACAATTCTAAAAGCATCGTTAATTTGATAAAAATTAATGGTCTGTGTTTTGCCAGGGCTTGAGCTGGTTCTTGCCAATCTTTTTCGTCCCAAAAATGTATTGATTAAAGAAGACTTGCCCACATTAGACCTGCCGGCAAAAGCGATCTCAGGCAGGTCCGGTTCAGGGTATTGCTTGGGTTGAACGCCTACTGCAATGAGCTCCGCAGTCTTAATGATCATTGCGTTCATTCTCCTTAACCAAAGCATGCTGTAAAACTTCGTCCATATCATCTAATAAGACAAAATCCAGATTTTTCCTTACATTTTCAGGTATATCATCAATATCTTTTTCGTTTTCATGTGGTAAAAGAACTTTTTTAATACCGGCTCTATGTGCAGCCAGCACTTTCTCCTTTATACCGCCAACCGGTAAAACTTTTCCTCTTAATGTTATTTCTCCTGTCATAGCCACATTCTTATCCGTCGGTATTTTAGATAGAGCAGATATAACAGATGTGCACATGGTAACGCCTGCGGAAGGCCCATCTTTAGGTGTAGCGCCTTCGGGAATATGGATATGAAGATCGTAATCTTTATAGAAATTACTATCGATATCCAGTTCATTTGCTCTTGATCGTATATAGCTGATACCCGCTTTTGCTGATTCCTGCATGACATCACCCAGCTGTCCGGTCAATACCAGCTTCCCACTGCCTTCCATAATAGTGGTTTCTATAGATAAAGTATCCCCGCCTACAATGGTCCAAGCAAGTCCGGTTGTCACGCCAATTTCATTGCCTGCTTCGATTATGTCATAACGATATTTTTTCTTGCCTAAATATTTTTCTAGATTCCCGGAATTGACTCGAACATTTTTTATATTATCTTCAACGATTTTTTTTGCAGCTTTCCTGCAAATATTAGCAATTTGTCTTTCCAGGTTTCTAACACCTGATTCTCGCGTATAGTAATTGATCACATCTCGTATAGCTTGTTCAGATAGTGATAAGTTCTTGCCGCTTAATCCATGCTCTTTTTTTTGTTTCGGCACTAGGTATTTTTGTGCAATGTTCACTTTTTCTTCTTCAGTATAGCCTGAAATTTCGATGACTTCCATACGATCTAATAAGGGTCTTGGTATGGTATCTGTTGTGTTAGCAGTGGTCACAAACATGACATTGGATAAATCAAATGGTACTTCTAAGTAATGGTCTGTAAACTCTTTATTTTGTTCGGGATCTAACACTTCTAATAGCGCTGAGGCTGGATCTCCTCTAAAGTCTGCTCCTATTTTATCCACTTCATCAAATAAGAACACCGGATTATTGGATTCCGCATCTTTGACGGCTGAGATAATTCTTCCCGGAATAGCTCCGATATAAGTTCTTCGATGACCTCGGATCTCGGCTTCATCTCTTACTCCCCCTAAAGACATACGTACAAAATTACGCTTTAAGGCACGTGATATGGATTTTGCTATTGAAGTTTTCCCCACTCCCGGAGGCCCGACTAAACAAAGTATAGGACCTTTCATGCTATTGGATAGCTTTCTGACTGCTAAGAATTCTAAAACACGTTCTTTAACTTTATCTAAACCATAGTGATCTTCATCCAAAGTCTTTTGAGAGTACTTAATATCAATTTTATCCTTGGTTTGTTTGTTCCAAGGAAGATCCAATATCCATTCTACATAGGAACGAATAACACCGCTTTCAGCAGAAGAGGATGGAATCTTGGATAATCTATTGATTTCTTTTTCAACTTTTTCATTTGTCTTTTTAGGTAGATTTAATTTCTTTAATTTTTTTAAGTAAGCATCGATTTCTTCTTCAGTATTTTCGTCTTGTCCTAATTCTTCTTGAATGGCTCTTAACTGTTCTTTAAGATAGTATTCTTTTTGAACTTTATTAATTTGAGAGCGTACTTTGATATTAATATCTCGTTCTATTTTAAGAACTTCATTTTCTCTCAGCAGTATTTTATGCAAAATATCTAAGCGCTCTTCAATATGAAAAGCTTCCAGAATCTCTTGTTTATGTTCTGTTCTAATATCTAAATGAGAAGTAATGATATCGGCTAGCCTTCCCGGTTCCTCAATTGATGCAACAGAAGGATAAATCTCAGGCGATATTTTAGAATTTAATGCAAGATATTCCTCAAATTTTGCAAGGACGGCTCGCATCAAAGCTTCTAGTTCCTCTGTAATCTCCGAATCTTCTTCATACACTTCTATTATTTCACATTTAAAATGCGGGTCTTCGGATAAAATCTCTTCTATGACCCCTCTGCTCAAACCTTCAACTAAAACACGAATGGCGTCACCAGGCAGTTTTAGCATTTGTTTTATTTTAGCAACGGTTCCTACTTTATAAAAATCATCTTTAGTTGGTATATCTGTTTCTGCGTTTATCTGAGCTGAAAGGAATATTAATTGATCATTCATCATAGCTTCTTCCAACGCGTTGATTGATTTTTCTCTTCCTACGTCAAAGTGCAAAACCATATATGGAAAAACGGATAACCCTCTTAAGGGTATCATGGGCAATATGATTTTTTCCTTTTCATTAGTATTCATTATATTCACTCCTTGCTGAAGAATCCTACTTTTATTTTGCTGAAATCACTGTCTTAATATACTTTTATACTGTATTATAATGAATTAAAAATATTTTTCAATTATTTGCCAACATCTTTAAAAAAAAAAGGCGGCAAAGCCGTCCGTCAAGATGCAGATTCTTGATTTTTACTTCTTTTTTTAGAATCTTCCAATACCAATGTTGGCATATTATTGTTTGTAATGGTTTCTTTTGTTATAATACACTTCTTTATATCATTTCGTGATGGGATTTCATACATGATATCTGTCATCACATTTTCAATAATACTTCTTAATCCTCTAGCTCCTGTCTTTTTAGAAATGGCTTTTTCAGTTATAGCATATAGAGCTTCTTCTTCTATCTCTAACTCTACATCATCCATTTCAAAGAGCTTTTTATATTGCTTAACCAAGGCATTTTTAGGTTCTTTTAATATACGAACCAAGGCTTCTTTTCCTAGTACAGACAGTGTAATAATAACCGGAAGCCTTCCAATAAATTCTGGAATCAAACCATATTTAAGCAAGTCTTCTGGCTGCACTTGGCTAATCAATTCACTGGTTTCAATTTTTGAACTCTTTAAATCTGAGTTGAATCCAATGGTTTTTTCGCCAATTCTTCTCTGAATAATTTTTTCCAAACCATCAAATGCGCCTCCACAGATAAATAAAATATCTGTTGTATCGATTTGAATAAATTCTTGGTGTGGATGTTTTCTTCCGCCTTGTGGTGGTACACTGGCAACAGTTCCTTCTAATATCTTCAACAGCGCTTGCTGAACACCTTCTCCGCTAACATCTCTAGTAATAGAAGGATTATCTGTTTTTCTTGCTATTTTATCTATTTCATCCACATATATGATGCCTTTTTGGGCACGTTCAATATCATAATCTGCTGCTTGAATTAATTTAAGTAATATATTCTCTACATCTTCGCCAACATATCCTGCTTCTGTCAACGCCGTCGCATCGGCTATTGCAAAAGGAACATTCAATATTTTTGCCAAGGTTTGAGCCAGTAGTGTCTTTCCTGAACCTGTAGGTCCAATCATGACAATATTACTCTTTTGGATCTCTACATCACTTTTGTTATTGATATTATTAATACGTTTATAGTGATTATATACTGCTACAGCTAATCCTTTTTTTGCATCATCTTGTTCAATTACATACTCTTCAAGAATATCAAATATTTCTTTTGGCTTAGGTAATTTCTCTGAATATTGGTTGTTGATTGACCCTGTTTCTTCGCTTATTATTTCTTGACACAATTCTATACACTCATCGCAAATATAAACGCTAGGTCCAGCAACCAGCCGTTTGACCTGATCTTGAGATTTCCCGCAAAAAGAGCATTTTAACTGTTTTTTGTCATCAAATCTGGACATCTGTTCACCTCAATAGTTTATTTTCTAGGCACTATAACTTTATCTATTATACCATATTCAACAGCTTCTGTAGCAGTCATAAAATTATCTCTATCTGTATCCTTAGCTACTTTTTCCATAGGCTGACCAGTTTTTTCGCTTATAATCGAGTTAATACTTTCTCTTATTTTTAATAATCTTTCAGTATGGATTCTAATGTCCTCAACTTGCCCGCGTGCACCGCCTAAAGGCTGGTGAATCATAATTTCTGAATTGGGTAAAGCAAATCTTTTTCCTTTTGCTCCCGCCGTAAGCAGAAAAGCACCCATACTGGCTGCCATTCCAATACAAGTAGTGGACACATCCGGTTTAATATGCTGCATCGTATCATATATAGCCATTCCTGCTGTTACAGAACCTCCAGGACTGTTAATATATACCATTATATCCTTGTCTGGGTCTTCAGACTCTAAAAATAGAAGCTGTGCTACTACTAAACTGGCTGTATGATCATTTATTTCCTCACCAAGAAATATAACTCTATCTTTTAATAATCTAGAATAGATATCGTATGATCTTTCTCCTCTATTAGTCTGCTCTACTACCATAGGAATAAGCGACATAATTC
>JAKSCF010000694.1 GCA_022360735.1 Clostridia bacterium | reverse complement strand
GCCCAATTTAAATATGAGAGACCCTGTTATATATAGAATTTCTCATAACGCCCATCATAATACGGGCGATAAGTGGTGTGTATATCCTATGTATGATTACGCCCATCCTTTAGAGGATGCATTCGAGAATATAACCCATTCTGTATGTACTCTTGAGTTTGAAGATCATCGTCCTTTGTACGACTGGGTGCTGAGAGAATTAGAATTTAAAACACCGCCAAAACAAATTGAATTTGCTCGATTGAACCTTACCAATACAATGATGAGTAAGCGATATCTAAAGAATTTGGTAGACGAAAGAGCCGTTGACGGATGGGATGATCCAAGAATGCCTACCATAGCCGGCCTAAGAAGAAGAGGCTATACACCTGAAGCCATTCGGGATTTTTGTGATCGTATTGGGGTTGCAAAGAGTAATAGTACGGTAGATATTGCATTGCTGGAACATTGTATAAGAGAAGATTTAAAATTAAAAATAGAAACCAAAATAGTGATTTTAGACCCATTGAAAGTTGTTATTACAAACTACCCTGAAGATGAGACAGAATGGCTTGAAATTGAAAACAATAAAGAAGTAGAAAGCATGGGAAAAAGAAAAGTTCCATTTTCAAGAGAACTGTATATTGAACGCAGTGATTTTTTAGAAAATCCGCCTAAAAAGTTTTTCAGAATGTTTCCCGGCAATGAAGTAAGATTTAAAGGTGCTTATTTTATTAAGTGTGAAAAAGTCATCAAAGATGAAAATGGGGAAGTTATAGAATTAAGATGCATTTATGACCCGGAAACAAAAAGCGGCAGCGGCTTTACAGGGAGAAAAGTTAAAGGAACGATTCATTGGCTGGATGCTAAACATGCTAAAAATATCACTGTAAGAGCTTACGAGCATTTAATGTTAGAAGATGAAGAAGAGAATCTAAGTTTAAACCCTGATTCTTTAGAAACATTTGATAATGCTTTAGCAGAGCCAAGCATAGAAGATATAAAAGCAGGGGAGAGATATCAATTTTTTAGACATGGATACTTCTATGTCGATCCAAAGCTGATAAAAGAAGATGATAACGTGTTTAATAGAATTGTTGCTTTAAAAAGCTCATATAAAAAATAAGTTGGTTCAATTTGAGCCAACTTTTCTAATTTAGTGATATAATAATATCAGGAAATACAAAATATGTATATAAGTGGAGGGTAGTATGAAGAAAAATGATCATTTTGTTGGAACAGGTAAAATTCATAAATTGATTTTGAGCTTGACATTTTCTCCGCTGCTTTCTATTGTTGCAGGAATTATAATGCTGGTTTTTTCTATTATCAATTTTAAGAGAAATGCTTTTCAACATTCTATAACAAACTTATTTATTTCTAGTGTGTTTTTCTATGGCGGGATTGCTAAACTACTAGGAAATAAACATTAAGGAAGTATAATGGACAATAAAAAGACGTTAAAAAAGTATATCTACGAAAGAGACATAAAGCAATGTCGATTCTGTAATAAAGAATTGGAGTTTAGACAGATAAGCTTGGATCATTACTTACCAAGAAGTAAAAAGGGTCCCAACGATGTCTTTAATATTGTTTTGAGTTGTAAAAAATGCAACAAATATAAAGAAAATAGAGTTCCTTCCAACTATGAAGAAGTGTTGCTGGATAACTTCAAACAAGGTGTAATGGATAAAAAGATAAAATCATCTGTTGTAAAGTTAAAGCATCAAGACTTACTAAAAATAGCTGAAACAATGAACAAAATAGAAGATATCCACACTTACACAGTTTTTCAAGGGGCAAAATACCGCATGTACGTTAGAAAAGATAATGTCTTTAAAATCATAGAATTAAGTCATGTAAATCAAGAAAAAAATCAGAGTTGAACTTGTATCACATGGATATACCATTCATCTCTGATTTTTTAATAATTCATTTTATAAAGGGACCTCCATTATAGATATAAATCTCTAATGCCTTCTTCGATCTTTTTTAACTGTTCTTTTGTCAG
This sequence comes from Clostridia bacterium, assembly GCA_022360735.1. Next base: position 1,971 of record JAKSCF010000694.1, on the reverse strand, counting down.
TTTTTTTACCTTATCTGAATCTATATCTTCCAGAGATTCTTCTATCATTTTGTTGCCAATGGTTTTTAATTCTTCATCACCATAATCCATTAGATACTCTTTAAATGTCATCAGTGCATTGGGGAGACAGACATTGTGAATTTGCCCTGATTTTGCCAGTCTCATGAATCGGTCCCCGGTTCTTCCTGCACGATAACAAGCAGTACAATAGCTGGGTACATAAGAACCTTTACACAACACTTTTAATAACTCCAAAGGAGAACGATGATCTTCTACTTGGAATTGTGCCGTATCCAGGACTTCCTCTTTTGGTGCCTCATGTTCTTCCATATAGCCGCCAACACCGGTGCATGATCCGGCACTAATCTGAGATACGCCTAATTCCATAACTTCTTCTCTAAAGCCGGGGGCTTCTCTGGTTGATAAAATCAAGCCGGTATAAGGAACCGATAATCGGAGTATTGCAGTAATTTTTTTAAATTCATCATCGGTTACTAGGTGAGGATAAGTGTTCACATCCACACCTTCAGCTTTTTTTAGTCTAGGAACGGATATTGTGTGTGGTCCAACACCAAAAGCTTCTTCCAAATGTTCTTTATGAAGCATCATACCAATGGTATCGTATTTATAGTCGTATAAGCCATAAAGCACACCGATGCCAACATCGTCAATACCTGCTGTCATAGCTCTGTCCATGGCAGTAGTATGGTATTCATAGTCATGCTTAGGGCCTTTTGGATGAAGCTTTTCATATGAAGGCTTATGATAAGTTTCTTGGAATAATATATAGGTGCCGATGCCTACTTCATTTAATCTTTTATAGACTTCTTCTGTTGTAGCGGCAATATTGACATTGATTCTTCTGATACTGCCATTTTTAAATTTAAGGCTATATATTTTTTCCATGCATTCCATAATATAATCAATAGAGCAGTTCTGTAAATCTTCGCCTGCTTCTAAGGCTATTCGCTTGTGTCCCATAGACTCTAAAATACGAACCTCTTCTTCTAATTCTTCCATGGTTAGTTTTTTTCTATGAATATCACTATTGCAATGCTTATATCCACAGTAAGCACAGTCGTTGACACAATAGTTGCTTACATAAAGCGGTGCAAATATAACGATTCTCTTTCCATAAATCGTTTCTTTAATATACTTTGCTGTAGCATACATTTCTTCTAAAATAGATGAATCTTCAATGTTTAATAAAACAGCCATCTCACGGTGGCTTAATCCTTCCATTCTTTTTGCTTTAGCAAGTATCTCTCTGACATAATCCAGATCGTTTACTTTTTCCTTACCATATTCTAAGGAACTCAATATTTCTTGATGATTGATAAATTCTACTGCTTTTTTCATTTTGCTCACCCCATTATAATTTAAATTCAGTAACAGCATCTCCTTTGGTATCCGATACGGCTTTACCAAAAGATTCAATGGATCTTTCCAGCTCTAATCGAGCCTGTTTCATAGGGATATCTTTAACGGTTTTATTTGGATAAATTTCATAAAGTTTTTGATACTCATAAGGTTCTAGTTTGGTCATAACAACATTAGCACCAGCCATAAATGGATTAAAGGACGTTTCATTGTTATTCACTTTAATGGATGTTGTAATAGGCAGATGCGTTCTTTTAAGCAAAATTCTACTGATGGCAACGCATTTCATAGCCAGAAGATTATCACCGGATGTACCATCTTTTAATGGCGTTTTAGGATGAGGGATGAATACCCCGATACCTGCCATGTCTACATCTAATTCATGAAGTAATAGAATGTCCTGTGCAAGAGATTCTATGGTCTGTTGTGGCAAGCCAATCATAAATCCGCTTCCGGTTTGGTAACCCAATTCTTTTAACTGATGTAAGCATTCTAACCTTCTTCTAAAATTAGAGTGTGGATGATAAGTGTCATAAAGCGCTTCATTGGCGGTTTCATGTTTTAATAGATATCGGTCTGCACCATCTTTTT
>JAKSCF010000630.1 GCA_022360735.1 Clostridia bacterium | reverse complement strand
GAAATCAATCCTGAGTTTACAGTTGAAGAAGTCATGGCTGCAACTGAGGCGGAATTAATGGTCAGCAAAGATCTGAAAAATATGGTTTAAGATATTATAATGATGGCAGGGCTGGTTTTCAGCCCTGTTGTTATACTATATATAAATTTGGAGGCGAACAATGGAAAAAGGATATGTACATGTTTATACGGGAAATGGTAAAGGAAAAACCACTGCAGCATTAGGGCTAAGTCTGCGTGCTGTATGTGCCGGTAAAAAGGTTTATTTTGCACAGTTTGTCAAAGGCATGGCATACAGCGAATTAAAAGCAGCAGATTTATTAGAGAATTTTACTTTAAAGCAATATGGAAGAGACGGGTTCATATTGAATAATCCAACAGAAGAAGATAAAGCGATGGCAAAAGAAGGGCTGGATGAGTTAAGAGTTATTTTAAAAGAGGGGCAGTACGATGTAGTGGTATTGGACGAAATCAATATTGCGCTTTACTATAAATTATTTGATGTAGAAGAAGTCATCGACATGATCAAAAACAGAAAAGAGCATGTAGAAGTGATTTTAACAGGCAGAAATGCACTTGAATCTATTAAAGTGTTTGCTGATTTGGTTTCAGAAATAAAAGAAATAAAACACTATTACAAACAGGGGGTTCAGGCACGTATAGGGATTGAAAAATAGATTCAATAATTTCTTTAATAGTTTCTGATGATTTTATTCTATTAGTATAGGATGGAGTGACGTTATGGACAATAAAAATGAATTTGATTCAGTAGATTTTTTGGAAGAACTCGTAAAAAAAATAGAAAATAATATTTGGAAATGTGAAAACGCAGATGCTGTTAAAGAAAGCATACAAAGTGTTCTAGATGAAATTAAAATGTACCAAAATAAATCTTTAGATTTTGAAGAAATAGGCAGTCATCTTTATGATGGGATATATATATCCGACGGTGAGGGGAAAACTTTGTATGTCAATAAGGCATATACCAGAATAACGGGAATAAAAGCAGAGGAAGTTGTGGGAAGAAGGGTTGATGATATTGCAGAAGAAGGCAGATTATATAAAAATCCTGTAACCATGGAAGTTATTAAGCTGAAGAAGCGTGTTAACTCTGTAGGCATCAGCTTAAAAAACGGAAAAAAAATGCTTGTAACCGGCAATCCGATTTTTGATGAAAATGGAAATGTGAAAAAAGTCGTAACAAACAATAGAGAGATGACGGATCTATTGAAAATAAGAGAAGAGCTGGAAGCCTCTATAGAAAAGTTAAAAGAGGCAAAACAAGAAAAAGAGAAAACCGAACAGGAAGTAGCCCATTTAAGAAAATTGCATATGAGAAACAGCGGCATTATAGGAAAAAGTCAAGAAATTAATAATGTTGTCAATATGATTAGACAAGTTGAGAAAGTGGATGCCACTGTACTGATTACAGGAGAGACCGGCGTAGGAAAAGAAGTTGTTGCAAATGAAATTTATATCAACAGCAATAGGAACGGCATGCCGTTTATAAAAGTAAACTGTGCAAGTATACCTTTAAATTTACTGGAATCAGAGCTTTTTGGATACGAAAAAGGTGCTTTTACAGGGGCTAAAGAATCCGGTAAAGCCGGCATGTTTGAATTAGCCAATAAAGGCATGATTTTGTTAGATGAGATTGGCGAAATGCCTATGGAGCTGCAGAGTAAATTCCTAAGAGTTATACAGCAAAGAGAAGTTGTGAGGGTGGGAGGCACAAAGGCTATTGAACTGGATGTTCGAATATTGGCAGCGACAAATAAAAACTTGAAAGAGCAGGTCGCATTAAAAAAATTTAGAGAAGATTTATACTATCGATTAAACGTTATTCCAATCCATGTCCCTCCATTAAGATCGCGAAAAGAAGATATTGAACCATTAATTATGCATTTCCTTGAAAAATTTAATAAAAGATATAGTAAAGAGGTTGCTATATCTTCAAATGGTACAGAGATATTAAAAACGTATCCATGGCCTGGCAATATCAGAGAACTCCAGAATATTATTGAAAGAGTAGTGGTTACCACTGAAAATAATGCTTTCGCTAACGAAAAAAAACTAGCTAATATGCTGAGCCTTGATGCAGATGATATTGGTGACATAACCAGTCAAAATAAAAGTTATAAAGAAATGATCGAAAGTGTAGAAAAAAGAATAATTGAACAGGCCTTGAAAGAATACAGCACGACTAGAAAGGCGGCTTCAATATTGAAATTGGATCAATCTACCATAGTAAAAAAGGCAAAGAAACTAGGCATTAAGATAGGTCGATGACAGTTGTCATCTGATATGATGACAACTGTCATCAAGTTGAAAAGTGTTATTAAAGCACTTTTTTATTTTTTTGCAAAAAGTCTTGATGATAATTTTCATCAAAGTTTTTGTAGAATGGCTTGATTCAAAGCTTTAGAGAGTTGGTATGTCTCTTGCTTATTATATTTTCAGTATCGATACTAAAAAAACTATCAATGGAGGTATGACATGGAAAAGACAATCATTACAGTAGCGCCTACCGGTGCCTGGCCCCAGAAAAAACATAATCCCAATATACCATTGACACCTAAAGAGATTGCGGATGAAGTCTATATGTGTTATCAAGCCGGGGCAGCAATTGCCCATCTGCATATGAGAGATGATGAAGGTAAAGGCACAATGGATAAAGAAAAATTCAAAGAAACGGTAGGCCTGATTAGAGAAAGATGTGACATCATTATAAACTTGACAACATCCGCAACCGAG
>JAKSCF010000627.1 GCA_022360735.1 Clostridia bacterium | reverse complement strand
TATATTTGCAGCAGCTCTTTTAATTCTGTCAATGCTTATATCACAAATACTTTTATACCCTAATTTATACGCTTCATTTTTCTCATCAATCATTTCTGGTAATTGCACCATTATAAATCTTCTAGTCCCGCCATCTTCAGCATTCAACTTTAATATAGCATGAGCCGTAGTTGAAGAACCCGCGAAAAAATCTAAGACTAAGCTGTCTTTATCTGTTGATAATCTTAACAGTCTTTCAACTAGTCTAGTTGGTTTCGAGAAATCAAATACCTTTTTTCCATCGAATAATTCTTTTAGGTCTTTACTAGCCTCTTGAGTATGTCCAACTTCTGAGTATGGAAATATAGAAATTGGTACTCTCCCTTGTTGAACTTCAAACAAAAAACGTTTTAACCTGGGTACTCCATTCCCATCACTACCAAACCATATTCTATTATCCGTTAGTAATTCATTGAACTTCTCTTTAGAAACCCTCCAGCACCTTCCATTTGGTGGTGAAACTGTTTCTCCATTCGGTTTTGTAATTTTATAATCATATTTAACATTGTACGTGGTAACAACCAGATTATCGCTTTGCCATGGCCCGCGCGGGTCATTATCAATGTTCTTATATCTTGCAATTTGTTCGTCTGTCATTGGCAATAGGTTTCTTCTAAATTGTTCTTTGCTTTTTGCGTAACAGAGTATATGCTCATGATTTAAGGAGAAGTATTTGGCATCATTTTGCGGCGCAAATTTTTTCTCCCATATTATTTCTTGAACATAATTATTTTCACCGAAAACTAAATCGCATAGTTTTCTTAAATTATGTACTTCATTATCATCAATACTAACAAAAATCACACCATCATCACGTAATAGGTTTCGAGCTAATCTTAAACGTGGATACATCATATTTAACCAATTCGTATGATAGCGACCACCAGCCTCACTGTTTGTACTAATCTTGTTCCCCTCATCATCGATTTGCCTGGTTAACTCTAAATAACTCTTTAAACTATCAGAATAAGTATCTTTATAGATAAAATCTTTTCCTGTATTATAAGGCGGATCAATATAGATCATTTTAATTTTATTGTTGTAACTTTTTTGAAGCAGTTTTAATACTTCAAGATTATCGCCCTCAATAAAAATATTATTGGATTTATTCCAGTTAGAGCTTTTTTCTTTAACTGGAAGCAAAGTGCCTGTTGAAGGTGTTTGAGCAATTTTAGCAGCATTTGATTTACCATTCCAAGTAAATGAATATTTTTCACTATTGCTATCAACATATTCACCTAAAATACTCTTAAGCACTTCAAAATCAATTTTTCCATCACACACTGTTTCAGGGAATAATAGTTTTAACTTTTCTACATTCTCGGCAATTAAATCTTTACTTGAGACCTTAAATTTTTCCATTATTTCACCTCATATTTACTTAAAGATTCACATATAGTTGTCAAATTCCTTTTAATATCATTTTTCCTAACTAAATCATCAAAATAGTAATGTAAACCTATTTTATCTTCACTCTTATCTCCAGGATATACAATTTTCTCAATGAGTTTAAGTCTAATTTCCTCTTCTTTTTCCGACCAAACCAAAATCAGTATCGGTAGTTGAGTACTTTTTGAAATAATTTCAGCAACTTTCCATCTATTCACATCATCTTTACGCTTAGAATTGGGATTATAAAAATACTGGTTATTACAATGGTCCTTAACAGACTTTTTTACAGTACGCTGATACTCAATTAAAATGACACACTCACCTTTATAAATTAGTAAACCATCTAAATTTCCCGGCCAAGGCGTTTTATTTCTACGTAGAACCTTATCGATATCAGGCAAACCATCTTCTTCATATTTTGATTTCATAGATAGATCACGGTATTGATAAGTCCATCTTCCAAATTCTTCAAAATTATTAAATTTCTTTATTATGCTCACTTTATTTCTCTCAGGCTTAACTAATATTGATTTATTTGGGTATTGGTAACACAAGATATACCATTGGATATCCATTTGTTTCGAGAATTTTATTTTGTAGTCATAATCATCTTTCATGAGATTCCTAATTAATTGATATATTTCTTCTAATGAGTGTTTTTTTTCTCTATATTCAAATGCAAATCGATCTAATAAGAGGGATACTTTATTATTTTTAACCGTATACCCTTCAAAAGCGATAGTCTTAAATCCTTCCCCTGTTATATATTCCTTTACCCAATTTATCTGGTCGCTTCTTTCACTTGTTTCAAAATAAATTCCCATATAAATAGTCCTTCTTTTTTATAATCTTCAAAGGCTTTTAGGCTGCACAGCTTATACTTACAACCTTCAACATAACTTAATAAATTATAGCAATTTCTTACATAATTATCAATCAATTAATAGTATGTTCAGTGAAGAACTTCAGCGGGGTCAGGCCCCATAAAATGCTTCTATTGCAAATTGTAAATTTTTATGATATGATGTATCCGAAAACGATATCGTATTTCGATATCACCTTTCAATGAGTCGTCGTATAAAAGAAAAATTATTGAGAAAATTATTTTTAGGATTTAAAAGCGTTAACTGAAAAAGCCGGTCAGTTTTTATGAACTTAAGGGGAAGGGTGATGACCTTGATTCAATTTAATAATATAAGCTTACGCTTTGGAGATAAAATAGTATTTGATAATTATAATATGCATGTTAACAAAGGAGAAAAAATACTTTTAAGTGCGCCTTCCGGAAGTGGAAAATCTTCATTATTCAAACTGCTGATGGGTTTTCAACGACCTCAAGCAGGTGATATCGTTTTAAATGGGAAGCGGTTACAAAAGAATAATCTCACCTATTTTCGCAGTTCTATAGGTTATGTGAGTCAAGATGTAAACTTAAGAAATATAGAAGCTTGGGATTTGATTACTGAGATTTTTTCTTACAAACAAAATAACCATATAGAGATTAATAAAGAAGAGGTTTTAAACCTTATAGAATATTTCAATCTTTCCTCAGATATTTTAAATAAGAAAGTGAGCCAACTCTCAGGAGGAGAAAGACAAAGGTTGGGTTTGATTATATGTATACTTTTAGATCGACCCATATGGCTTTTAGATGAAGTTACTTCCGGATTAGATAAGGATATGAAAGAAAAAGTAGTCGATTATGTTTTAAATCAAGATAAGACTGTTTTAATCATCTCTCATGATAGGGTTTGGAGCAAAAATAATGCTGTGAGAATAGAGGAGTGGTAGTATGAATGGAGATAGTATTTCTTATTTATCTATGATAAGTTTAACTGTTTTAATCATTCCAGTGATTATAATAAATCGTAAATTAAATATTAATTTAAATAAAAAGATCTTATACGCTATTGGAAGAATGGCCATCCAGCTTAGTTTAATTGGTATTTTTCTTCAATATATTTTTAATATAAATAATTCTTTTATTAACTTCTTTTACTTAGTTTTTATGATCATCATTGCAAGTTTATCAACAGCTAGATCTTGCGATCTTGGTATAAAAAAATTCAATATCATGCTATTATTAGCCTATTTAATCCCTAATGTAAGCATACTATTATTCTTTAATTTTTTTGTTATAAAATTGGATAATTTATTTCATGCTCAATATTTGGTTCCTATTGGTGGGATGTTATTAGGAAATACCTTAAAAGGCAACATTGTATGTATAAATAATTTTTATAAATCAATAAAAGAAAATAAAGAAGAATATTTTTACTCTTTAAGTCTTGGTGGAACTAGAGTAGAAGCTTTAACACCGTATTTTAAAAATGCTCTCTTCGCTTCAATAAACCCGACAATAGCCTCTATTGAAACCATAGGATTAGTATCCTTACCGGGAATGATAACAGGACAAATTTTAGGAGGCGCAGTACCGTTAACTGCAATTAAATATCAAATAGCAATCATGATAGCCATCTTAATAGCAAGATATTTCAGCGCTATTTTATCCATTTTATTTACAGCTTTTAATGCATTTGATGAATATGATATTTTAACGCTTTAATTTTTCTGACGCTTACTTTTGTTTTTGCTAGAATCGTATTGAAACACACTTTTTTACAAGGGAGAAATAGAGTTTTATTCATTTGCTTTTATTCATGCTGCTCCTTTAACTTAATTAAAATCATTAAAATGAAAAAATATATTTAAATAAGATTGACTAAATCTGACAACACTGTATATAATAAAGGTGAAAGATACCTAGCCAGTAATGGCTAGTCAAATGAATGATTTTTTTAAGTTGTAATCACTCTATGGCCGTAGAGTGATTATTTTCGTTTTCCTATGTAATTCAGTATTGATACAATCAATGCTGAAAAAGCAATCATCAATGATAATGCTTGAAAAACAGACATGGCACCACCCCCTTTCAAAAGGGAGTACCAGCCATCACTCTACAAGGTATCTTTCAATGTTAATTATATCACTTTAATATAAGTAAATAAATGGAAGTTGTCTAATTTTATAGCATTTTATCATTAAATATAATTTTTAGCTGTAAAATGTTTGCATTTAATACAGTTTCGATTATACTGTAATTATTAATAATCAAGATATGTATATTCGATTAAGGCGTAAATTGTTTTTACTAATT
>JAKSCF010000625.1 GCA_022360735.1 Clostridia bacterium | reverse complement strand
CAATTCTTAAAAAAAAATATGGCCATTTGAAATTGCATCAATTTAAGGATGGAATAGTCGAACTCGTCATTTTGAAGGAGTCATTTCTATCTGCCGGAAGTTGTTTTGAAATTGTTGATACTGCTGAGAGAATATTGAAAAGAAGCATTGAAGGTATTGACAAAGTGGTACTGATTAGCGATTGGTAATAGCATAAGGAGTGGTGTTTGATGTTTATCTATGGTGTTAAGTATTGTGGGGGATGTAACCCACGATATGAAAGAGGAAAATTATTAAATAAAATAAAAAAAGAATTTGAGAACATCATTTCCTTTCAAAAAGCTGAAGAAAATGTAGAATATGATGGACTATTAGTTTTGGGTGGATGTACCAATTGTTGTGCTGCATATCATGACATAAAAACTAAAAATAAGCCCATTCTGATATGGGATGACAAACAGTATAATGATATTATAGCAGACTTGTCCAAAATAATAATGGAGGGTAAATGATGAACTGGAATGATCTATACAAATCCAAACTGACAACTGCAAAAGAAGCAGTAAAGCACATAAAGTCTGGCGACAGAGTTGTTTTTGGTCACGCGGTTGGAGAACCAAAAGAATTAGTAGATGCTATGGTTGAAAATCATAAGCAATATGAAAATGTAGAGATTGTACACATGGTAGCTATGGGAAAAGGTGAGTATACTAAACCAGAGATGGCTCCTCATTTTAGACATAATGCTATTTTCGTAGGTGGATGTACGAGAGAAGCTGTTGCAGATGGAAGAGGCGATTATACACCGGTATTTTTCCATGAAGTTCCTAAATTATTTAAGGGCGGATTACTGCCTGTCGATGTGGCGTTGGTACAAGTATCAACACCGGATAAGCATGGATATTGCAGCTTAGGTGTATCCGTTGACTACACAAAAGCAGCAGTTGAAACAGCTAAGATGGTTATTGCTGAAGTGAATGATCAAATGCCTAAAACTTACGGAGAGACATTTGTTCATGTTTCTGAGCTAGATTATTTAGTTGAGACTTCAAATCCAATTATTGAACTACCACCTCCTCGAATCGGAGACGTAGAAAAAGCCATTGGCGAGAACTGTGCTTCACTTATTGAAGATGGTTCTACACTGCAACTGGGAATAGGTGCGATTCCGGATGCTGTACTTTTATTCTTAAAGGATAAAAAGGATTTGGGTATCCATTCTGAAATGTTCTCAGACGGCGTTCTTGAGTTGTATGAAGCGGGCGTGGTTACGAATAGTAAAAAAGCACTTCACAAAGGAAAAATGATCGTAACATTCTTAATGGGAACTAAGCGATTATATGATTTTATAGACAACAACCCTATAGTTGAAATGTATCCTGTAGATTATGTGAATGATCCTGTCGTTGTGATGAAAAACAGTAAAATGGTGGCAATAAATTCTTGTATACAAGTTGATTTTATGGGCCAGGTAGTATCAGACAGTATAGGTATCAAACAATTCAGCGGTGTAGGTGGTCAAGTGGATTTTGTTAGAGGTGCAGCCATGGCAAAGGATGGTAAAGCCATTATAGCGATGCCTTCGACAGCTGCTAAAGGAAAAGTATCAAGAATAACACCATTTATAGATCATGGGTCGGCGGTAACCACTTCAAGAAATGATGTGGATTATGTTGTAACGGAGTTTGGTATTGCGCCATTAAAAGGACAGACTTTGCAACAAAGAGCTAGAAATTTAATCAATATTGCACATCCTGATTTCAGAGATGAACTCGCTGTTGAATTTGAAAAGAGATTTAATACAAAATTCTAAACAGCTGATTTTATGAGAGAGGATTCAATACTCTCTCTATAAAATAAATTTAAGGAGGAGTTAGAATGAGAGCATTAAAAGTTGCCCCTGAGGTTTTTGTTTTTGATACTTTTAAAGAATTTGCCGATGAGTTCCAAATTGGAAAAAAAGATTTGGTATTAACTCATGAATTTCTCTATGAGCCCTTCATGAAGCCATTAGGAATTGAATCCAACTACATATTCCAAGAAAGATTTGGCGTTGGTGAACCTTCTGATGAAATGATTGATGCGATTACTGCAGAAATGAGTCAATATGACTTCGACCGAATTGTTGCTTTTGGCGGTGGTACTATTATTGACATTGCAAAATTGTTTGCGCTTAAAATGCCTGAAAAATCAATAAATCTTTTTGAAGGCGTTGCACCAATAGAGAGAGTTAAAAAATTAGTACTTGTACCGACTACTTGTGGGACAGGAAGCGAAGTAACTAACATTTCTATTGCTGAACTTAAATCAAAGCATACTAAAAAAGGCCTTGCAGTAGATGAATTATATGCGGATGCAGCAGTATTAATTCCAGAAGCTCTAAAAGGACTTCCATATAAATTCTTTGCAACCAGTTCAATAGATGCTTTGATTCATGCTATTGAATCTTTTGTTGCACCTAAATCTAATGAGTATACAGAATTATTTGCACTAAAAGCCATTGAAATGATTGTTGCCGGATACAAAACCATTGCTGAAAAAGGTGAAGAGACAAGATATGACTTGCTTAAAGATTTTGCTATAGCTAGTAACTATGCAGGGATTGCTTTTGCAAACACAGGGGTTGGTGCCGTACATGCATTGTCCTATTCCATTGGTGGCGCTTACCACGTACCACACGGGGAAGCGAATTATCAATTCTTTACTGAAATATTTAAAATGTACAACAAGAAAAATCCTGATGGCAAGATCAAAGAAGCGAATCAAGTTATTGCCAATGTGCTTGGTGTTAATGTCGGTGATGATGTTTACGCAGCATTAGAAGACTTATTAAATCAAATTATTGCTAAGAAGCCTTTAAAAGAATACGGTATGACAGAAGCTGAAATCGATTCGTTTACTGAAAGTACAATTGCAAATCAACAAAGACTTCTTGCTAATAACTATGTAGAGCTATCAAAAGAAGAAATTAGAGAAATTTTTGCAAGTTTATATTAAAATGAAGTTTGTTTAAGAAGCTGTCTTTTCTAGGTGTATTCCTAGAAAGACAGCTTTTTAAAATAATTTTGTAGATGGGTTCATACATGATATAGTGGATTAAGACTTAATATTGTGATAGAATATGTCGGGTAAATATAATTGTTTTAAGGATGCTCGGGAAAGCAATAATCATATTAAGAGGTGATATTAGTGTTCTATCTTCAATTAGCAATTTTAGGATTTATAGGAGCTGTAATAGGGTATCTAACCAATACGATAGCGGTAAAAATGATTTTTAGGCCTTTAAACCCGGTAAATATTCCATTGTTAAATATAAAGATACAGGGATTAATTCCTAAAAGAAGAGTGGAAATTGCCAAGACGATTGGTGAAGTTGTTGATAATGAATTGGTGTCTATTGAATCTATCATGGATAAATTTATTGAAAGCAGTAATAAGGATGAGTTGATCGAGAAGCTTAAAAAAAAGGTTAAAAGTGCTATAGATAAACATATGCCGCCAATTGTGCCACAGATGTTTAAAGGCATGATAATGGATTATGCAGATGAAATTATTGATAGAGAAGCAGAACAAATCATTAATGAAGCAATGGATAAACTCATTGATAAGGCAAGCCTTCATGTGAAGATATCCGAAATGGTAGAAGAACGCATCAATGGCTTTGAAATTGAAAAACTTGAAAAATTGACATTGGAAATTGCTAAAAAAGAATTGCAGCATATTGAATGGTTAGGCGGCGGAATCGGATTTGTCATCGGTATTATCCAAGGTCTAATTGTCTTAAATATTTAAAGTAAGGGCGTATTGCATACGCCCTTATTCAATAATGACTTTTTTGATGCCATAGAAATCATCGCCAAAATCATCCGTATAAATGTTGAAAGCAGTTTGAATATTTCCATTTGAGTCTTTTGCTGTTACGCGCCAAAAATAGGTTCCTTTTTCCAAATGATCAACCTGATATTTTGTTTCGGACAAATCTTTAATAATGTAGATACTATTTAAAAATTCTTTATCTTTACTTAATTCAAACTCATAAGTTATTGGATCATTTTGAAAATCGTATGATTCCTCCCATGAAAAAATATTTTGAGTAGAGTTTGTGTTAACTTCGTTGAGATTAAAAGGCATAGGGGTATCCAGAAGTTGAAAATATTTTAATTTATTTTTTTCTGTTATATCAGGCATATGGTTATATTCTTCGATATATTGATCGATAGTTATTGGCAGATATTTTATATCGGGAAGTGTGGTTATAGTGGATAGAACCGTATCATAGTAGCTATCCAAAAGTATTTTGGTCTGCTCTTTATTTATTATTTTTGATAACTCTTCTATTTTATTATTAAGTGCTATTCTGTTTTCAGCTTTTTCGAAAACACGCCTATGGAGAACATTATTCCAATACATGGATATACCTTGCATCCAAACAGGTTTTTCTTCTTCTAAGTTCCATGAGTTATCAAAATCCCAAGGAATAAAATACCATTTATCTGAATTAAGCGGGGAATAAAGAATAAAATTTTCATTGGAAGCTGTAAAATTATCAAATAAAATATTCGAGGCTGCCCATGTCATATAATTTTCTTTGTCAAAATATTTTTCAAGTATTTCATCGATGTCTATTTCATAATTATTTACTGCATCAAGCATATGTATGAATTTACCATGATCGTCTTCGCCGTCTATGTCTAATATTTCTTGAAATTGTTTTTTTGAATAAGTTGGATCATTTTTGTCTTTAATATGATGAGGATATCTTGAAAAATTAAAATTTTCTGCCGTATACAAATACCCATTTGGGTCTAATTTATGATTTTTTAAAAAAAGTCTATTGGGTTGTTCGATAT
>JAKSCF010000318.1 GCA_022360735.1 Clostridia bacterium | reverse complement strand
TCAAAGAGATAGGTCTTAAGGGCATCAAAGCCGCCTCTTTCGACATCATGGTATTTGCCAACTATATGAGAGAGCTGGCAGATGAAGATTTCGACGTCGCTTTGGGAACCGAGGCCTTGTGGCTGGCGGCCAGTGTATATGGCGCTCAATCATTTATTCCGGGTTTAGCCAACTCTTTTCCTGAAATATGCACACAAATGTATGATGAGTCTATGGCCAAGGACTATAAAAGCTGCTTGAAAACCCAATACAAGGTTAACCGGATCAGAGACGTCATGTATCTCTCTAAATCCACACAACTGGCAGTCTATACGATGCTGGATCTCAGAGGAATTGCTGTGTGTTATCCGCGCAAACCCTTCACTGCCGCCTCCGAAGAAGAAAAGGAAGCCATAAAGGCGCAGCTTCAATTATTGGGGATGATTTAAAGGGAATTATTTGAATAATAATGAGGAGGTCTCATATATGACTTTGTTTTTGGAAGTTTTTACAGGTATCCTTAAAACGCCGGCAATTATTCTGGGCCTTGTGGCTCTGGTGGGATTATTGCTTCAAAAGAAGCCTGGAGCGGCTGTCGTCAGAGGAACGATAAAAACGATTTTAGGATTGTTGATGCTGGCCGCCGGAGCAGGATTTATCGTCAACAGCCTGATTCCTTTTTCCGAGATGTTTTCAAAAGCCTTCAATCTGACGGGAATCGTTCCCTTCGATGAGGCTGTGATCGGAGCTGTTACGGCAAAGATACCGGAGATAGCCACCGGAACCACATTAATTATGGCCTTTGGATTTATGGTCAACCTGATACTTGCCAGGGTTACCCCTTTCAAATATATTTATCTGACCGGGCATATGATCTGGATTTCAGCCGGGAGTATTAGCTGGGCTCTGCATGACAACGGAGTAAATCTTTTGCATACGGTGATCTTTGGTTCAATGATTCAGGGAATATGTTGCATTCTCTTTCCCGCTCTTGCCCAACCCTTTATGCGTAAGGTGACCGGCGGTGACACGATTGCTTATTCTCATTTGACCACGACGGGTGTTGTGGCAGCAGGGTTTGTCGGAGGATTACTGGGTAATAAGAATAAGGATGCTGAAGACCTTGAGCTTCCGGAGTCCATAAGCTTTTTAAAAGATATCAATCTGTCTATTTCCGTCACCATGATCCTGATTTTCGTAATTACCGGATTATTTGCAGGTTCGGGTTTTGTGGCTGATTTCGCGCAAGGACAAAATTATATTGTATACAATATAATCAACGCCCTTAACTTCACAGTGGGTGTGTTAATCCTGCTTCAAGGGGTCAGGATGTTTTTGGGGGAAATCGTACCCGCCTTTCAGGGAATAGCAGTTAAGGTGGTACCGGGTGCTATTCCAGCCTTAGACTGCCCCGCAGTTTTTGCCTATGCTCCCACCGCTCTCATGATCGGTTTCGTTTTATGCATTGTAGGGATGATAAGCGGAATGGCTTTCTGCGGGATGATCGGTGGAGTAATCCCTTTACCGTCCATCATCGGCGCGTTTTTTACCGGCGGCACTTCGGGAATTTTCGGAAACGCCGTAGGCGGCAGACGTGGTGCGGCAGTTGCAGGTTTTGTTTACGGTCTTATTTGCACCATACCCGTAGCGTTGTTTTATCCGCTGTTTCCCCTGCAGGATATGGGCATTGAAGGTGTTTCCATGCTCTGTGCCGATGCTCTCATAATAATGAGTCTGATTAAGTTTTCTTTTGTCAGCAAGGTACCCCTCCTGTTTTTCGTAGCCCTTCTGACCTTTGTCGGGGTTTTAAGCGTTTTAAAGCATAAAAAAAATTATGCTGCATCCGATAAGACTTTAAACTAAATACTGCTATA
>JAKSCF010000760.1 GCA_022360735.1 Clostridia bacterium | reverse complement strand
ATTAATGCAACCGAAACAACTGTTCCAATCAAAAAACCTACCAAATATACTAACAAAGCATATACGCCCATAATCAAAGAAACGATTAAGGCTGTTTTCTCATATTTTAAATGAACCTCTACAATTTTTTCTTTTTTAAATACTAAGCTTTGAATGATTAAAGTCAATCCTCCCAAAAACATAATCCCAATTACCAGTCTTGGTACTAATCTTGGCGCGATCCCAGGTGTCTCTATTAATGGTTCCGGAATTTGGCTTGGAACTAACAGCCAAAGAACGATACCTAAAACAACAAACAATACGCCACCCCATAAGTTTGTTTTTATTTTCATTATCAAAACCTCCCACTCATTTTTAAGCACCTTGTTTTAAAATCAAATTCGAAATTAACAAACAATTTTATAGATTATTAATTTCGAATTTAATCTCAATACCTTCTAAGCTGCATATTTATTCTTAGTTTGGGCGTACATACCTATAATATGTACACCCAAACCATTCCTTTAACATTCAATTAGTTTTCGTAAATTCCCAATCCTTTTGCAGCAGAAACAGCATTTTCAAGGGCTGAATCAATATAAGCGTCTAGGTAATAATCATATAATTGGACATCATTCAAGCCAATGCTTGCAATCCAATCCGTATACTCTTCATCTTCCCAAACAAGTTTTATTAATGCTTCAACATCCTCAATCGTTGCTTCATCTGCACCGGTTCTTACACTTAGCATACCGCCGCCTACTATAACATTGCCTTCGTATCCCATATCCGCAACATTAGGAACTACTATACCCTCAAATCCTTCGTAATCCTTATTTGTAAAACATGCAACAGGAATTACATCTCCATTCATGACTTCATCATAACAAATCTGAGAAGTTCCTACAAATACATCTGCTTCTCCTTTAAGCAGTGCCGCTTTTTGTTCTCCACCGCCTTCATAAGACAATAATTTTGATTGTCCTCCGGCAGTATTGATCAAACCACAAAATGCCAAATGCGCATCTGCACCTACTCCACCGCCTGATAATGTTACGACTCTTGATTTACTCTCCTCAATGATTTCGTTTAAATCTGCAAAAGTACCTGATTTTACGTATAAAATCCAGCTTCTGTCGTCAACTACCCCAACAGGCGTAAAGTCTTCTGTTTCAAAAGGAATATTGGCTCTTATTGCTTTAGCATAGTACTGTCCATAAGACGTATACATGATTTTTTTAGTGTCTGCAGGTTCTTTTCCAAACTCTGTTGCTGCAACGATTCCATCGCCGCCTGTCAGGTTTTCTACCACCAATGGCTTGCCCGTGTATTTGGATGCTACTTCAGCAAATTTACGTGCAACAGCATCTGAGGTCCCACCTGCACCGTAAGGCATAATAATTTTTATTGTTTCATCAAAGAACGCCAATGACTCTCCTGTCTCCTCTGAAGAAGACCCATTGTCTTCCTGCTCAGATGCAGGCGCATCATTCCCACAAGCAGCCAGCGAAAATACCATCGCCATTACCAATAACAACATTAATATTTTTTTCATTTTTCCCCTCCGTTATTTTAATTTTTTTTATATGATTAGATGCTTATAAACACCTAATTAAATAACAAAGATATCTTTTTCAATTTTTTCAACTTCTTTTTTAGCCTTCGTAAGGAATTCTTGTCTCCAAGGCTCCAGCCCTTGCGTAAAGTCTGTTGTTAAAAATTTATTGGCCATCTCGACTCCTAAAATGTCTCCTATCATCCAGCCGCCCATTGTAAGAATGTTAGCATCATTAATAGCTCTGCATTTTTCTGCCGCATAAACACTCTCTACCACAGCGGCATAAACACCTCTATATTTGTTGGCTACTACAGCCATTCCCATACCGGTTCCACAGATCAGAATGCCTCTTTTGTATTCATTGTTTTGAATTTTTTTTGCCGCAATGGAAGCTACATCATAGTATGGCATTGGTGCTTCTATGCTAAGTGTTCCACAGTCATCCACTTCATAGCCTTTTTCTATTAAGTCACTTTTAATATGTTCCTTTAATATAAATCCAGATTTGTCTGAACCAATCAACACTTTTTTCATATTTTATCCCCTTTTCATTGATATGGAAGCCTTGGCAGCCTCAACAATGTCTTTTGCCAACAGTCCATATTTCTCCATCAGAAAGTCCTGCATGCCTACTTCACCAAAATGATCCTTTACCCCAACCCTTTTAACCGGTATAGGATATTCGTCTGCTAAACACTCACACACTGCACCGCCAAGTCCGTTTAGGATGCTATGGTTCTCTGCTGTAACCATTGCGCCTGTTTTCTTTGCCTCATTTATAACGGCTTGTGTATCCAGTGGTTTTATGGTGTGCATATTGACGACACTTGCAGAAATACCCTCATTTGCTAATATTTTTTCAGCTTCTAGTGCTTCATGTACCATAATGCCGGAGCAGATGATGGATACATCTGTGCCTTCTTTTATAGTGGTTGCTTTTCCAAGTTCAAACTCTTGGCCGTCTTCAAAAATACTGGGAAACTCTCTTCTTAAAAGTCGTATATACACAGCACCATGGTACTCTAATATTTTAGGAAACATATTTGCAAGCTGTACCCCGTCTACCGGCTCATATATCACCATATCCGGAATATTTCTGAGTATTGCAATGTCTTCAAAGCTCATATGCGTTCCACCGTTTAGCATTGCAGTAACACCGGGGTCACTGCCTATCATCTTGACATTTAACTTTGCATAAGAGACAGATAATGTTATCTGGTCGCAGCATCTTCTGGATGCAAAAGGCGTAAAAGAATGTGTAAAAGGGATCAACCCTAATGTGCTCATGCCTGCCGCGACACCTATCATGTTGGCCTCTTGTACCCCAAGGTCGACGGACCTTTTGGGATATACTTCTCTAAATTTAAGGGTTTGTATCGCTCTCATCAAGTCAGATTCTACGATACAAATTCTTTCATCCCCTTTAGCATATTGGATCAATAAATCCGTATATATTTCACATAATTGTCTGCCGTGTAAATCCATATTTTCCCCCTAATTTAACGCTTCTAATGCTTTTTTCCACATTTCGTCTTGAATGAGCATATTATGGGATGTTATTTTATTCTCCGCAAAATATGCACCCTTACCTTTTATCGTGTCCAGTATGATCATAGAAGGTCTCTCCGCTATTTTTTGTGCCGTATCAATGGCATACTTCATTGCTCTTATATCGTGCCCATCTACTGTTTGTACATGAAATCCGAATGACTCCCATTTCTTATTCAATGGATAAAGCCCATTGGTTTCTTCCACCATGCCGTCTATCTGCATTTTGTTATAGTCCGTAAAAGCGATAAGGTTATCCAGTTTTCTGCTTCCGGCTGCCATAGCCGCCTCCCAGACCTGGCCTTCTTGAGATTCCCCATCTCCTATAATGGTATAAACTTTGAAGTCCTTCTTAGCTATTTTAGCGCCTATGGCTATACCAACAGCACATGAAAATCCTTGCCCCAGAGAGCCTGTTGTCATATCGATACCCGTGGTCAGGTTCATGTCACAGTGACTTGGCAATATTGTGTTTGGGCGGTTTAGGGTATCCAGTAATGTCTTTTCAAAATAGCCTTTCAATACTAATGCAGAGTATAGTGCCGGTCCACCATGCCCTTTAGATAATACAAATCTATCTCGATCCGGGTCTTTAGGGTTTTGAGGGTTGATGTTCATGATATCGAAATACAACAAAGACAGTATTTCACATAAAGATAAACATCCGCCGATATGCCCCATTCCAAGTTTTCCAATACTTTCAATGGTATATTTTCTTATTGTATTTGCCTTTTCTTCAATTAGCTTTATCTTATCCATTTCATTCCTCCATTATAAAATTGACTTAAGCAAATGATATACAACTTCTCTTGTCATATTCGCCGGAGTAAAATCTATAAGTGGTGCCATCATGCCTATATCCGTAATACGGTCAAGATCTGATTCTTTGACCCCTATCTGGCTTAATCTTGTAGGCACTCCCATAT
>JAKSCF010000670.1 GCA_022360735.1 Clostridia bacterium | reverse complement strand
CTTTTATTATTTCTTATGATATGGGGAGTAGCTTCTTTAAGGAATTTTGCTCTCAACTCTGCTAAGTTCACCTCGAAGTCAGTAATACTACTGTCAATTGATTCCTGAGCCTGCGGAAAATAAAATGCTACTGTAATTCCATTATATTGATTTAAGGGCAGTTCAAAACTTCTTCCGACAGATGACATGTCTGAAATACTTGTATCCATGGCATTTAGATAAAGACAGGTGTCATTCTCTAACGTATATTCCAGTCTGCCTTTCAGACAATAATCTATAGTAAACATGTCAGCAGCATGGGTTAGCTTACTTTCCATAGTCTTCATATGGGCATTGGCAAAAATCAAATATATTCCTTCCATAATCTTATATACCGTCATATATCCTTCGCCTGTCTCGTTCTTAAATACAAATAGCTGGCAATTTTCATTCTTCGCATGTATAAAGCCATCCCCCAATTTCATTTGTTCAATCCCCACTGTTTCCACTCCTTAAAGTAAACTTTTCTTGAACGCAAATGATAATCAATATCATTATATCATTGCAAACATTTCCCTCCACTCCATTTTGGTCACTTAGCTCCATTACATCAATTTAATTTTGTTCATGTTTTTACATGTGATGCAAATGGCGCTCTGCAGGGCAATAATATTGCTTAGCAATATTGACAATGTTCACTTAACTCGCCAGAATGCTCTCTGCGTTCTCAACAATACTCGCAAGCTCGTTATTTTGATTAGCTAAGAGAAGACAAATATTCTGAAATAATTTGAAAAATAACACTTTTGGCTCATAAAAAAATCCTTCACTCTGTAGTCTAATTTATAACACCAACTACTGTGAAAGATTTCTAATTTTATACTAGCTTTGTTTCAGTACTGACATTTACGCACTACTGAATTACCATTTTCAAGCGCACATCGTTGATAGTGACTCCATCATAATCTTGAACCAGGTATTTAAAAGGTGTGAAACCAACCCGTTGGTAAAAGCTGATAGTTGGTTTATAGCCCTCAAACGTCGTCACATAAATCGCTTTCATATAAGACGGTAGCTGTGCCTTGAAGTAGTCTATGAGTACACGTCCTACCCCCTGACCTCGCTCACTTATAAGGACGTGGATCCACCAGATTTCTGCTTCTGTTTCATTTAACTGTGTGCCTGAAATTGCTCCAAGTAAGGTACCCTTGTATTCTGCCACAAAGTAGTACTTATCTTTTTGAATATTCTTTTCTATCGCTGCTACTGTACCATAGCGCTTCAGAGCTATTTCTGCGTAGCCTTCAGGTATATACGCCTTATAATCTATCGTCCAGCCTTCTTGCTGCATAGCAATTAATGCTGGAATATCTGCTTGATCAACAGGCCGAATGCTCCAATTTTTTGGATCGCCTATTAAGCTTTTAGTTCTTTTCATCTCTTACCTCTCCTTTTGTAAAATATGATCAGATACATTGCTATTATCTATGATATCGATTAATCATCAAATTTTAAAGTGAATATGCTATGTTTAAATAATTGAGTCAATTGATACATATAAAGTTAGTTGTTTCATTGAAGCATGGGGCAACCAACACTGTATTTTCAGCTTACTGTTTAACCTCGATCATTATAATTGATACTCAATTCAAATCGACTTTACACTACACTGACCCTGAATGTATGATTTTCTTAGCTTTTGAATGGTTTCCATGTTTTTATTATTATTCTCATAGCAGAAGGTAAAAACAGAGTCGTTCTTAAAGCCAATCTTACACAACATACGTTTTTTTATAATTTTTGGAACACGCTTTGTTATAGAAATACCTGCTTGAGTTACAACAATAAACCTTAGTTTAACATTGTTTTTAACAAGTTTTTTTTGTACATAGTTTAAAAAATCAAATTCATTATATTCTGATACGTAAAGATAAGATATATTAGATAACTCCTCTTTGAAATAGAATGAATCGTCCTTAAAATGATGTCCAAAAACCATCTCTTGTGAGTTAAATCCCAATAAACCATTAAGAACTAGTATCCTTCCACTATCATCTTCTTGCTTTATTATTGCGAAACATGCTATATAAGTATCTATTTCAAACTTTTTAATAGTCTTCCTACGTTTAAACACTCCGTCAATCCAAACTACTAAAAAAGCAAAAACTATTAATCCAATAAGTAATACAGTGATAACCAACCAATCTTCCACTTACATCATCCTCTTGTATTTAAACAAATGTATTTTCATTAGCGGTAACATTGAAATTAATATAAATACTCTCTTTTTAACAAAAAGTACTTTCAAAAAGCTTTTACCTACTAATACTATAAACATAATACTAGTTAATCATTCATTTCAATATCACTTCATTAATAACATTAATCTAAGCTAAATTGAAAGCTCAGTTGTTGGATATCTTGAGTTAAGTTATATAATAGCATAGACGAAGCCTTTAGGCATTTATTTATCCAAAGCTTCGTCATTTTATTCTTTATCTTAATCTCAGCAAATCAAACTTGAAAAACGTTCTAAGTACTTACTTTAACTAAAAATTTAGTAATAACATCTGTTGCCAGCTTGCGCCTCAAATACAAGTATTTGATAAGCTTCAGAATCAGCCATTCAATAAGAGCAATTTCAAATGTTTACTCAGAAAGATAAGTATAACTTCCAGAAACACTAACACTAAAGAAATCACTCGGTAAGTATGTCTTGAGTGTAATTATTTTGTCATTAAATTCAAAGGAGTAGCTATGCGCTAATAGAGTATTCATCTGTATCATAAAAATATCATTGTCCAATCTTACCAATTAGTTAGATTTCGATATTTTATTTTCCATATTTTATATTTAAAAGCAACACCTTAAGAAGGTGCCGCTTTTAAATAATGTATTTTTAAGTTATAATCTATTCTGCGTATAATCTAATCTCTTCAGCAGTTATATTATCTCCAGTACACCCATTGTATTTTCTGGCATATTCTTCTGGATTCATATCATCTTCATAAATCAAGAAATCAGCAATTATATTAAATGGTCTACCAGTACCTTCATAGAAATCTACGAGCATTTCTTTGTAATCCTCATAATCTTCTCCTAGGTCTCTTTTGCTTAGATGAAGAAACTCCATTAATCCTTCTGGGCTATTAACATATGGAAGATATCCATCGCCATTGGCAAAAGCATTAATATCTCCTGCTCTATCTTCGTTACCATAGTCATCTGTTATTCCAGTATAGACTACTTGAGGTCCATAAGATAAATACTCGCCAACTGCATCATAATCTATTGGTGATGGCCCATCTGTTATAGACGAATCCCAGAATGCAGGTGCATAAAGCCTAATTGGATTATATATCCCGTCCCAGTTTTGAGGTATATAGTTAGCAGAGTCTAAATACTCTGGGCTCGGGTCTGCTATTGCATTTTTAACTTCCATGGCAACCCACTGTCCATCTATTTTTACTTCTGCTCTTGAGTGTATGCCTTGCTTATGTCCTTCTAATGTGGAAATACCTTGGATAGCTCTGTGTATTTGGTCGTAATTCAAATCTATATCATTCTCATCAAGATGTACTTTAAGTAGTTCATATTCATCACGAGACAGTCCTCTAAAAGTAGCCTCATCATCTGGACCAGGAGGAAGCTTACCAAATAATTCTTTATGCTTTTCGAGCGTAAGCGTTGTAACCCTGGTTTCAAGACCATAAGCATTGGCAATAGCTACATAAATATAGGCATAGTCATAACAAATGCCATAAATTTTTCCCACGCTATTCACTTGTTCTATTCGTTTGCTAGCAGGGAAAATACCAGGTATCATAAAATTCCATCTTGAAGTGTAACCAGCATCATCATAGTTTTTATCAGGACTCGCATAATCCATATTAGCAGTTTGCCAGTCAACTATTTGCTGGGCAATTTCAGCGTCGGTTCCTGTGAATCCGTCAGCGCCTAAACTTTTAAGAGCTTCCTGCGAGAATACTTCAGTTGTAATATCCCATATTTCAAATTGTTCCTCATATGGACTATCGCCTTTAAATACTGTCACAAGTTCATCATTTGTTGCTGGTGGTACTTCTAAAACCTCGGCATTCTTGTTATATAGTCTTAGAGTAAGTAGGATGCTTTGTTCAATAGTGGCATTGCCCTTGGGATTAATGCGATTTTCCCCTACACCATTTATAACACCCAGTACATTGGCTTCTTTGATACTGGTAAGTGCCCAAGCAGAAATCTCACTTTCATCAGCAAAAGATACGCCACTGATGTCTACATTCGTAGCAGTAGAAGTGCCTAACAATTTATCAAGCTTTTTTAAGGCATTCATCATCATTGCTGTAATTTGTTCTCTTGTCACATTATTATTTGGTGCAAATTCTGTTGCAGAAACACCATTTACAATGCCAAGCTGATATGCTTTTATAATCCCTACATCATCAGTATCTACAAAAGGATTATCAATAGTAACCTCAACTGGAGAGCCCAACCTTTGCTCCACCATATTTACAATAAGTTTACAAAAAACTTCTCTGGAGATTGCATTCTGATAATTTGATGAAGTTTCAGGTATAACAAGTCCTTTAGTAGTAGCTTGAGCTATATCTGTTTGCGCCCAACTACTAGGTGCCGATGCAAAAGCAGTAATGTTAGAAAATGATAAAAATAAGGTTATTACTAAGGTTAAACACATTATTATTTTAAAGATTTTCTTTGCAGGCATGTCTCTACTTTCCATAATAATTCCTCCTTTATATATATTAATTCTATCAAAAACAAAAATCATACTGGTCACTATCTCAAAAAGAAAAAATCATCTAATATAATGACAATGTCATTTATTTGATGATTTTATCATTTTTCTATAAAAAAATGCATACTGCAAGCCAAGTAGTACACACCTTCTATAGTAATATGTTTTTCAGTTTAGATATAGATTTTTGTATAAAACTCATCTATTTCAGAAGAAAATTCTACTCTACAAACCAGATAGTCTAATCTATTTCTGATGCTTTTTAGTCCAAATCCTTCAACAAAATTAGTATTGACATTACCATTATTTTTAATGATTATCATTTCAGAATCAAATTGCACCCTAATCTCATTAGCTTTGGCATGTTTTATAGCGTTGGTAATACATTCTTTTATAACGAAATATAGTTGGTGAATAAGCTTTTTATCATAGTTAGTTTTTTCTTTATACACAAATATAAGATTAATATTATTGTTATATCTGCCTTGTAATCCAGCTACCAGTTTGTCTATATCATCATATTCTGCAATTCTATCTTCTAATGATATTAAATGTTCATTGATCATAGATTTTATTTTTTCTGTATCATCATTTGATCTCGCCATTTCAAGGCTGTGAATTATTATTGTGAAAATGTGACCAATTTCATCGTGTAAATTTTTTGCAAAATTTAATTCTTTTTTTTGATTTAACAACTCTCGTTTCTTCTGAATTTCAGACAATAGTACATTTTTTTTGTTTTCTAATTCCTGCAAATTGGTTTCTAATCTTCTGTTTTCATTAACATAGTTTTCAATATCAACGATGGTATGTATTTTATATTTATTTTGATAATCATAGGCATATGACTTTGTAAACTCTTTGCTTTCTAAAAATCCAAACTTACTATTCTTATAAACTATTTTGATGTTATTATCACTTATTGCTATCCCATTATTATTATTCTCTAAAACATCTAATACAACAGAATCTTGCACAGATAAAAACTCGTATTTTATTATAGCGTATCCGTATAACATAATACTAAATGCATAAGCGATAGGCGTATAGTCAAAAAATGGTGTTATAACTCCTGTTAAGTACAGTAGATTTATGACAATTGGAAATATTATAGCAATGCCATGGAGCAACGCCCTCCTCCTACTAATATCGGTATTTCTATAAGCTGCTCTAAAAAACAATGTTATTCCAGCTAATATATAAGCGTAGGCAAGTGGTGTATGCACATAATAAAACAACTTTCCAAATTTTAAGTATGTGATTGTGTATTCAGCAAAAAACAGATTGTGTGATGGGTTTGTAATTATGACTACAAACATAGAGATAGGATATATCAGTAATAGTATTCTCACTAATGTTTTCATATGTTTTCTAAAATTATAAACATAAGCAAAATACAAGTAGTAGTAGGAAAAAGCAAATATAGTAATATACTGAATTACAGTAGAAAAATATCTTAGCTCTACAGTAGGAGCAACTGCTTTGATCATTTTCGAAAAAACCAGCAGTATAATGGCGAATTGTAATATAACGAAATACTTTGTTACAATGTCTTTTTTTGCATTTTTTAACACATACAATGTAAACATCATATCCACAAGTAATGCTGCGATATGAATAATAATCATAATGTATATATTCTCAAACCTGCTAATATCCATATTACACCTATACTAAATCATTTTTTAAGGCATATAACATAATGCCTGTCTTATCTCCTGTTCCTATTTTCTTATTGATCCTCGTAATATAGTTTTTTATTGTACCTAAGCTATAATGCATTTCATCTGCTATTTGCTCTGTTGATTTTCCTTGTGTAATTTTAGTAATAATTAGCATTTCTTTTTCATTAAAGTCTATTTCACATTTCTTTATTCTGTTATCCAGATAGTTGACATTAGACTCAAGAATATTTTGTAAAGTTTCAAAACTATTTTTATCAAAAACATAATGCCCCTGATATGTGCTTTTTAATACATTAATAAGATTATTAGAATCAATATCTTTACTAATAATTCCATTAGCGCCATAGGCTATACTTGTTTTAACTATTTCCTTTGATATACTTGATGACATTACAAGAACCTTTATATTGGCAGATATATTCTTAATATCATTTATTAAGTGAAGTGATGTTTCATTTTTGATGTAGACATCCATTAAGACAAGATCGGGGTTAGTATCATTGGACAAGCTTAAAACATTTTCTATATCAGTAACCGTTCCTACAACCTGTATTTCTTTTATTTGACTAATCATATAACTGATACTATCCAAAAAAAGTCTCTCATCATCTACTATTAATACTCTCATTTCTTCTCCTATTCTAATTCTCTAACAATTCGCCTTATTTTCTCGAGGTTAAACCTGATTTGCTTTATCGTATTATTTTTGTGTTTTATTGAGATACTTTCTTTAAGATCATTAAGAAATACAATACTCTCTTTTTTTAACTCTTTATATATATTAATTTTTAACTCTTGTTTTTTTATTTCTTTATCAATACTGTTTTGGCTTAAATGGGTGTTTATATCTTTTATAAGTCTTTCTTTAGTTTTATTTTGTTCAATCAAAGTATAGATAGACGTTATATTATCAAATGTTAAGATATATCTTGTAACCTTTCCTTTGATGTTATACGTATAAAACTTCAAATCATAGATATTATTTTCTGTTTTCAAAATACCTTGTGAGAGGTTAACATTTTCAAAATTTATATCTATTTCATTCAAAAACATTTCATGACTATCAGAATTAGAGTAAATAAGTCTATGCTTTTCATCAAAAATAAAAACTTTTTGATTTGCAATTTCTAAAAGATTTGTATTAACAAAAATGTGAAGTTCATCTTTTTCTTTTACCAGGTAATATATTGTAAGTATTAAAAACAATATATTAATAATTAGGGGATTCTCTACAAACAAAAGCATTGAAAAAATCAAATATTTAATACTTATTTTATCTACTATAATCATAATAAAGACGTATAAAATAGGAGTTATTTTACTAAAAGCAAGATGGAAATTATGATATGTTAGTTGTTCTGAGAGTAGAGTCATTACACTGTTTATTAATATTATATTGCAAAAAACAACATAGTACAAAATATTCTTGATTTTTGATTTGTCACCAATACGCGAATAAGCTAAAAAAATAAGTATAAATGCGATTGTGATATTCAGTGATACTACTATAATGTTTGTAAATATTGAATAACTCATTTTTTCTCCCGTATTAGTCTTTTATAATACTTTTACTAGCTTTTCGCATAATATTTGCTTACTTTTAGATTCTCTTTACTACGTTAAAGTAAGCTGTTTTATTATACCATAATGAGTTAGCAAGTCGTTTTTCTTTCTAAAAATTGCTTTTATGTTATATTACTATATAGCGATGCCAAAAATAGTTCATTAATAAATGAGTTATTTTTGGCATTATTTATTATTATGATAGATACAACAAATGAAATAGCTTGCTAAGATGTCATACACTCGCAATGCAAATTAACCACACAAACTGAAGTCGTAGGCTTCTAAACTTTATCATCATCTACAAAGAGTATGCACTGAATGCATTTGCTGTAAGTACAATATATTATCTTTTTGGTAGCAACCTAGATATACAATCTTTCTAATTCATCAATAAGGCTCCCTACATAAGCAACTGCTGTACGAATAGGCTCAGGATTAGTCATATCAATACCAGCAAGCTTCATTAACTCCTCAGGTGACAAGGTTCCTCCTGCTTTCAATACCTTTAACCACCTGTCTATTGCTGGTTGCCCTTCTTCGTTAATTTGCTGTGCTATAGCAGTTGATGCAGTTAATCCAGCAGAATATGTATACGGATATAAACCACGATAATAATGCGGTTGCCTCATCCATGTCATTCCATCAGCCCGACTAATTTCTACAGCATCACTCCAAAACTCTTGAAGTACTGTTTGTTTAGTGTTACATAGCATATTTGCAGTTAGAGCAACCTCTTGTTCGGCCAAATTGTAAATACGGCGTTGAAATTCTGCTTCCAGTAAATGTGTAACAAAGTTATGATAGTAAGTGCCTAGCAGCTGAATTATAACCCATTGCTTCATTTTAGAGTCAGCACCTTTTTTTTTTTTTTTTTGAGCTAGAAGTCGTTCGTTCATAGTTGAGGGCGCTTCAACAAAATAGAGAGAAGGTCTCACATCAAATAATCTTTGCTCTTTATTAGCATAAAAGAAATGTCCCCCATGCCCTAACTCGTGAGCCAAGGTAAATGCAGAACGCATTGTCCCTGTATATGTCATTT
>JAKSCF010000621.1 GCA_022360735.1 Clostridia bacterium | reverse complement strand
CTGCACCAAAAGCTGCCTCTTCAAAAGTAATGGTAAGTCGTTGTTGTATATCGGATCCTTTTGCCGGACCGCTTCTGCGTCTGGAAGACGAAAAACCGCCGCCAAACATATCAAATATATCACTGAAAATATCTTCAAAGCCGCCAAAGCCAGCTCCACCGCCGAAACCTCCAGAACTGGGATCTACTCCGGCATGACCAAATTTATCATATCTATCTTTTTTCTGAGGATCTGAAAGTATTTCGTATGCTTCATTGACTTCCTTAAACTTTTCTTCTGCTTTTTTATCTCCTGGATTTTTATCAGGATGATATTGCATGGCTTTTTTTCTAAATGCTCTTTTTATCTCATCAGATGAAGCCCCTTTACCGACACCCAGAACCTCATAAAAATCATTTCTTGACAATATCTCACCCTCTTTAGAGTATTACCCAAATTATTCACGATAAACTACAAAAATCTACTGTGAATAATCTGGGTACTATTATATTTTATGCTGAATATCTTATTACATTAACATAATAATTTCAACTACCTTTTTAGACCATATATATCAACTACGCAAATCTTATTTTACATTTACGTAAAATATTTTCATGCATTAACAGCCTCAAAGCACCTCCTAAAAGGTGCTTTAAGACTTATTAGTCAATTATTTTTTTTCTTCTTCGTCATCCACTACTTCATAGTCTGCGTCTACTACATCATCGTCTGTTTTAGCTTCTGCAGCCTGTGCTTGTTGATCACCTTGTTCTTGTGCAGCTTGCTCATACATTTTTTGTGATAATGCATGGAATGAAGTTGTCAATTCTTCAGTTTTAGCCTTTATTTCTTCAATGTCATCGGCTTCAAGTGCTTTACTCAAAGCTTCTCTAGCCGCTTCAATTTTTTCTTTTTCTGAAGCGTCTACTTTATCGCCAACTTCTTTTAAGGCTTTTTCTGTTTCATATACCAATGAATCCGCTTTATTCCTTACTTCTACAGATTCTTTCTTTTTCTTATCTTCTTCTGCATATTGTTCAGCTTCTTTAACTTTTGCGTTAATCTCATCATCACTTAAATTAGTAGAAGCCGTAATGGTAATACTTTGTTCTTTTCCGGTGCCTTGATCCTTAGCACTTACATTTACAATACCATTAGCATCAATGTCAAAAGTTACTTCAATTTGAGGAACACCTCTTGGTGCAGGTGGAATACCGGTTAATTGGAATCTACCTAATGTAATGTTGCCTGAAGCCATTTCTCTTTCACCTTGTAATACATGGATATCGACAGAAGTTTGATTATCCGCTGCGGTAGAGAACACCTGGCTTTTCTTAGTAGGAATCGTTGTGTTACGATCTATAAGTCTTGTAGATACACCGCCTAGTGTTTCGATACCTAGTGATAATGGTGTTACATCCAGTAGTAATACGTCTTTTACTTCACCTGTCAACACACCCGCCTGAATGGCAGCTCCAACAGCAACACACTCATCTGGGTTAATGCCTTTGTGTGGATCTTTATTGGTTATTTTCTTAACAGCTTCTTGTACAGCAGGTATTCGAGTTGAACCGCCAACTAAAATAACCTTATCAATATCTGAACTGCTGATACCGGCATCACTTAGTGCTTTTTTCATTGGATCTATGGTCTTATCAACTAAGCTATTGGACAATTGTTCAAATTTTGCTCTGGTGATATCCATATTTAAGTGAAGCGGTCCATTTGCCGTAGCCGTGATAAAGGGTAGATTTACATTGGTTGTTTGGGTTGAAGAAAGCTCTTTTTTTGCTTTTTCCGCTGCCTCTTTTAATCTTTGCAGCGACATATTGTCTTTTCTTAAATCTACGCCATGCTCTTTTGCAAAAGCATCTGCAATAAAGTCAATAAGTACTTGGTCAAAGTCGTCACCACCAAGGTGATTGTTGCCATTGGTTGCAAGAACTTCAAATACACCATCACCCAGTTCTAGGATTGAAACGTCAAATGTTCCACCACCTAAGTCATATACCAATATTTTTTGATGTTCTTCATCTTTATCTAAACCATAAGCTAACGATGCAGCAGTAGGCTCATTGATAATTCTCTTTACATCTAAGCCTGCAATTTTACCGGCATCTTTTGTTGCCTGTCTTTGACTGTCTGAAAAATATGCAGGTACGGTGATGACCGCTTCAGTCACTTTTTCACCTAGGTAAGCTTCCGCATCAGCTTTCAATTTCATTAAAATCATTGCTGAAATATCTTGAGGCGTATGTTTTTTTCCATCTATTTCTGCATGATAGTCCGAACCCATATGTCTCTTAATCGATAATATTGTTCTATCTGGATTGGTCACAGCTTGCCTTTTAGCTGTCTCACCTACAAGTCTCTCACCGTTTTTTGCAAATGCTACGATAGAAGGTGTGGTTCTATTACCTTCCACATTAGGTATTACGGTTGGTTCACCGCCTTCAAGTACCGAAACACATGAATTAGTTGTTCCTAAATCGATACCTATTACTTTTCCCATTTTCTTTTCCTCCTTGAATTTTGTAACTATTAAATTATTTTAGTTGTTATTTGCCGAAATGACAATCAATAGTTTTAAATTATAAATTTTTATTCTGATACTTTTACCATACTTGGACGAATGACTTTTCCGTTAAGCAAATACCCTTTTTGCAAGGTTTCAGTAATTATATTACTCTCTTTATTCTCAACGGGTTCCTTCATCACAGCATGATGATAATTTGGATTAAATTGTAAATCCTCTGTTTCAATTTCTTTTAGACCAAACTTTTCAAGCACTTCATTAAATTGCTTAAAAATCATGCGAATGCCGTCTGATAAGTTTTGTTCTTTTGAGTCATCTATGCTACCTATAGCTCTTTCAAAGTTATCCAATACGCAAAGTAAATCCATCATAATTTTTTCATTTGCATAACTGAATACTTCTTTCTTTTCACTTTCAGTTCTTCTTTTAAAGTTTTGAAAATCAGCTGCCAGTCTCATATACTTCTCGTTTAATTCACAATTTTCTTGTAATAGCTTTTCATGGTCGTCTTGTTGGATATTTTCTTTCTGGGTATTATCTTCAGAAGATTCATCTTCCATCTGCGTTTCAAATGGGTTTATATCTTCATCATGCAATGCATTGTCATTTAGAGTTTCTTTTCCCATGGACATCACCACCTATTTATCATTATTTTTTATCATCATTAATTTTATAGACCTTACTAATATTGTGAGTCATATATTCCATAATAGAAGTAACTTCATCATACTTCATTCTTGTAGGTCCTATAACACCCAGCTTTCCTACCACTTCGCCATTAATAGTATATGTTGCAGTAATCAAACTGCAATCCTTCATTTCATTATCTTGATTCTCCTGCCCAATAGTAATCACCACACCACTATCTCTATTGACCAATACTTCGGTTAAATGATCTTTCTGACTGAGCATTTCCATAAAATCTTTTGCCCTTTGAATATTGCAGTATTCTGGAAGTGAAAAGATATTTGTAAGACCGTCCATATATAATTGAACATCCAACATACTCTCTAAAGTAGATAGAAAGTTTGGCATAACATTTTTCATAATTTTATGCATGGTTTCAATGTCTTCTTCAAAATCCTTTATAATCTCCATCTTTGTAATACTAGACAGGGTTCTGCCCTTATAGTTGTAAGTCAGTACCTTTGAAAGCATAAAAAGATTCTCTTCCGTATACCCGCTACCTATTTTGAGTACCGTATTATTGATCTTGCCTGTCTCAGTAACAATCATTAACAATACATTCTCATTATCAACCGGAACGAGCTTTATGTATTTTAGCTTATTCTCATCATTTTTCGGCGTAAGAGCAAATGATGTTAGCTGAGTTAACTCAGACAAAATATTTGAAGCTTTTTGAATGGTTTTATCCAATTCAATTAAATCATCAAGAATCTTCTCTCTTATCAACTTTTTTTGCTGACCTGTAAGAATATACTTATCCATAATACTATCTACATACAGCCTATAAGCTTTATCAGAAGGTACTCTGCCAGCAGAAGTATGAGGCTGCTTGATGTATCCCATATCTTCTAAATCTGCCATTTCATTTCTAATTGTAGCCGGGCTAATACCCAGATCATACTTTTTAGATAAAGTACGTGAACCCACCGGCTCTGCAGATTGAACGAAATCTTGAATAATGGCCTGCAGTATTTTAAGCTTTCTTTCACTTAAATCCATTTTACTCACCTTCTTGTTAGCACTCTATCGAGTCGAGTGCTAACTCTATGATTAAGTTAACATCAAAATATATTTTTGTCAATACAATATTTTACAGTTAGTAAAATTTTTTTTCATATTATATACACAACTTTATTGGTTTTCTTATAGAATAAATTCTGACATTATTCTATTGGATATATCCAAACCTTTATTGCTCAACATTAATTGATTATTCTTTTTTACCATCCATTTTCCTAAAACAAATTGATGAATCTGCTCTTTATAGCAGTCATATATATTTAAATTAAAACGCTTTGTAAAATCATCTAAGTTAATACCTTGTATTTTTCTTAGCCCTGTAAAAATATATTCAGATATCTCGTCATTCCTAGTATTTTGATGCTCCCATACTTTATTATCTAAATTATTATTTGCATTTTTTATGTATTTATTTAAATCTGTTTCATTGCTAAATCTCCGTCCCTGAAAATATGAATGGGCCCCGGCACCAATGCCAATATATTCATCCATTGACCAATACTTCATATTATGATGACACATATATAAATCTTTTGCCATATTAGAAATCTCATAGTGCTCATAACCTCTTGAACACAACAGATCAACAGCACCCCAATACATCTTTCGATCCATATCCTCATCCAACTCTTTTATTTCACCTAAAGCCTTCCTATTAAATAGAGGTGTATTTTCTTCTATTATTAAACTGTAAAATGAAATATGCTCCGGTTGAAGATCAGTGGCTTGTTTGACGGTATCCATCCATTGGTCAATATTTTGGTTAGGAATGGCGAACATCAGATCAACATTAATATTATCAAACCCGGCTTTACGCGCTTCACCATAATTCTTCAAAAAATCATTTCTATTATGAATTCGACCTAAAAAACCAAGCACTCCATCATCCAAAGATTGTACACCTAAACTCAATCGATTGATACCCGAAGCACTATAATAGGATAACTTATCCATGTCCAAAGTCTTAGGATTGGCCTCAATCGTAAATTCCAATTTTTTAGACAATTTCAACCCATACAAAGCTTCTATTATCCTGTCCAACACCTGACTCGACATCAAAGAAGGCGTACCCCCACCCAAAAAAATCGTATCCACCTCATATCCCCCCAGCTTATCCTTCCACCTCCCCAACTCCAACGCCACAGCCTCAGCATAATCCCTATAGACATCTTCATCAGAAATTTCAAAAGAAAGAAAATCACAATAATTGCACTTTCTAACGCAAAACGGAAAATGCAAGTATAATCCTAATTTTTTCATTTTAAGCAACCTCCTTTTGAAACAGGGGACAGATTGAGATTTTGTACAACAAAATCTACCTTTTCTAACCTTTTCTTCTTACAGCTATGCACATAACCTATTACTAACTCAGGGAGATGTGTGGTGTATATTTTACACCACGCAGCTCCCGAACAATAATCCAGACATAAGGGGTCTACAAAAACTACTTTGCTACAATACAATTTGTGCATTAAT
>JAKSCF010000616.1 GCA_022360735.1 Clostridia bacterium | reverse complement strand
TTTCTCTTTGCATGAGACCTACATCAGAATCAGAGATTCTGTGTTAGGGCTTCAAGATTGGAGAGTTTCTGTATGAGACCTGCGACGTAATCAGGCAGTAGAGAAGACGAAATTAAAAATTTCTTTCTCTTTGCATGAGACCTACATCGGAATTGAGAATTCCGTGTTAGGGCTTCAATTACTGCTAGGGCTTCAAATGTGATGATTAGGAAAGTAAGCTGATGAATGCCGACAGAGATGAATTGTGAAAGCGCTGAGAGCAATTTTAGGATCATTCCCAGCTGAGTGCCCCTATAAACAGCTGCCTGAATATTGGTCATATCTTGTATGGGTATCAAGATGTAACCAATAAAGTAGGGTTTTTGGCCGCGTGCTGCGTTAAAGCATATAAGTTGAGCTTAGTGTCATGCCATGGAGAAACATTAAAGTTTGTCTGTGGAAAACAGGACACTATTCTAAACAGAGTGGAACCGCGGAATCTTCGTCTCTGAAAGAGATGAAGATTTTTTTATTTCAGCAACACAAGATTGCGATATTATTAAAGGAGGATAAAAAAATGTCTTTTATAAGAGATGTCAAAAGTGACATCAATGCAGCCCTAGAAAGAGATCCGGCAGCCCGAAATGGATT
The DNA here is from genome assembly GCA_022360735.1 of Clostridia bacterium. The sequence continues at coordinate 5,979 of JAKSCF010000616.1, read as the reverse complement.
TGAAATACTCTTATGCTATCCGGGGGTGCACGCATTAATTTGTCATAGAATAGCGCATGGCTTTTATAAAATAGGATTAAAACTTTTAGCTAGAATCATTTCTCAAATATCTAGGTTTTTCACCGGGATTGAAATTCATCCTGGAGCAACCATTGGAAGAGGATGTTTTATAGATCATGGTATGGCTGTAGTCATTGGAGAAACTGCTGAAATAGGAAATGATGCTACCATTTATCAAGCCGTTACTTTAGGTGGAACCGGGAAAGACGTTGGAAAGAGACATCCTACAATAGGGAATAATGTTGTTATTAGTAGTGGAGCAAAAGTATTAGGTCCTTTTACAGTAGGAGATAACTCCAAAATAGGAGCGGGTTCTGTGGTACTAAAGGAAGTGCCTCCTAACTGTACCGTTGTAGGTGTTCCTGGAAGAGTTGTTAAACGAGGTGGAGAAAAAATTGAAAAAGCCGATTTAGATCAGGTAGATTTACCGGATCCTGTCATGCATGAATTAGAATGCCTAAGAAGAAGAATAGTATTATTAGAAAGTAAAATGCATAATCAAAAAGAAAACTAGGAGGAAAACATATAATGAAGATCTATAATACCTTAAATCGTAAAAAAGAAGATTTTGTTCCTATTGATGAAAATGAATTAAAGGTTTATGTATGCGGACCTACGGTATATAATTATTTCCATATAGGAAATGCTCGACCTTTTGTTATTTTTGATACATTACGAAAATATCTTGAATACAGAGGATATAATGTAAAATATGTACAAAATTTTACCGATGTAGATGATAAGATTATTAATAGAGCTCGTGAAGAAGGTAAAACGCCTTCTGAGATTAATGAGAAATATATTAAAGAATATTTTAAAGACGCAGAGGCCCTTAACATCAAGCCTGCTACCATTCATCCTCGAGTAACTGAGAATATGAATGAAATTATAAAATTTATTCAATCCCTTATTGATAAAGGATATGCTTATACGGTTAATGGAGATGTTTTTTATAATACAAAAGCATTTGAAGACTATGGTAAATTATCTAAACAAAATATGCAGGAATTAGAATCCGGAGCCCGTATCGATATAGATGCAAGGAAAAAGAACCCAATGGATTTTGCTCTGTGGAAATCTCAAAAACAAGAAGATGAAATCGCATGGGATACGCCATGGGGTAGAGGAAGACCGGGCTGGCATATTGAGTGTTCTGTTATGTCAACCAAATATTTAGGAGAGACCATTGATATCCATGCCGGTGGCCAAGATTTAATTTTCCCACATCATGAAAACGAGATTGCACAAAGTGAAGCGTTGACGGGAAAAATATTTGCCAACTATTGGATGCATAATGAATTTATCAATATTAACAATGAAAAAATGTCAAAGTCAAAAGGAAATTTTTTCATGGTTAGAGATATTTTAAAAGAATATGATCCGGAAGCTGTAAGATTTTTCTTGATTTCCGGACATTATAGAAGCCCCATTAATTTTAGTAGAGAACTAATGGATCAAGCTAAAAATTCTTTAGCAAGGTTGAGTAACGCAAAACATAACATGGAGCACCTATTAAACAATGCAAAAGATAATGAATTGCTTCCTGAAGAGGTAACAAAAGCGGAAGATATTTATAAACATAAAGATAAGTTTATCGAGGCTATGGAAGATGATCTGAACACTGCCGATGCAATTAGTGCAGTATTCGAGTTGGTAAGAGATGTGAATGGATATCTAACTGAAAATTCATCTAAAGCACTGATTAAAAAATGCTATGATCTGTTTGAAGAACTTGTGGGAGTATTAGGCTTATTACAAAAAGATGCTAAAGACGATGTGGATGATGAAGTGTTAAAGCTGGTAGAAGAGCGTCAACAGGCAAGAAAAGAAAAGAACTTTGCTCGTGCAGATGAGATTAGAGATGAGTTGAGATCAAAAGGCATTATCCTTGAAGACACACCACAGGGGATCAGAATCGTCAGGGAGCAATAGAGGTAGGAATCATGATGAATTTTTTTGAGCACAGTGATTTAAAATATGATTCACAACAAATGAATGCTACTGTGTTGGCCTACATTGGAGATAGTGTTTACGAGCTATTTGTAAGAACACTTGTGGTTCAGTCAGGCGGAAAAGTTAATACCATGCATAAGCAATCTGTAGAATATGTCAAAGCCAGCAGCCAAGCTTTGGCGCTACAGCACATTGCCGATGAGCTGGATGATAAGGAAGCTGCAATCGTTAGAAGAGCAAGAAATAGTAAAAATATTTCTGTGCCTAAAAATGCCAGCCATACGGCATATAGACAAGCCACTGGGTTTGAAGCGTTATTAGGGTATTTGTTTTTATTAAAAAAAGAAGAAAGACTGGAGTACTTAATGACTAAATCTGTAAGAGTGATTAATCCTAACTTATTGGAAGGAAAATAAATAAAATGAAAATGAATGCAAGAGAAAAAAGCATGTTGATTGTAATAATTGTTTTATTTGTGGTTCTGACTGTTAAATCTGTATTTTTGGATGAAGTGAAAAATCTTGAAGGAGAGTCCCAACAATTTAAAGACTTTGTGGAGTATTCGGTAGATGAGAAGTATGAGGGTGTGCTGACAGATTTTCATATTATGACTTACCGAGTATATAAAATGTTTATAGCAGACGAAAGTACACCCATAGAAATAGAATATGTAGACCCAAATACCAATGACACAGTTCGAAGAATATTAAGTGTAAGATATACTGCCGGCGTAAGAGGATATTTATTTGGCATTATCCCAGTTAAACAATTCTCTGTAACAGCAAAGCCTGTTGCAGAAAAGGATACATAAAGGAGGAGTCAGTAATGAGGGTTATATTAGTATCGCACACACCGGAACCTGAAAAGGTTATTGCATCTGCTGCTAAGCTATGCTACTCAAAAGTTGGAGCCACAGAAATAATTGAAAATCTCACGAAAGAAAAGACAGAACAATTTTTAGAAATGCTTGTAGAAATGGGCCACGAATCACCTATTGAACACGTGAACTTTACCTTTGCAGTTGAAGGGGTCAGCAGGGTATTAACCCATCAGTTGGTAAGGCATAGAATAGCATCCTATTCACAACAATCTCAAAGATATGTAAAGCTTGACCAATTCGAGTACATCATACCTCCAAGCATCCAGGGAAATGACGCAGCCAAAAAGATATTTGTTGAGGCCATGGAAAAAGACCATAACGCTTACAACCAGATAACGGAAGAACTGTTTGCATGTAACTTTAATCAACTCATTCAGGAAGGGAAGACTGAAAAGGAAGCCAAAAGATTGGCAGAAAAAAAGTCTATCGAAGATGCCAGATACGTATTTCCCAATGCCTGTGAGACAAAAATCGTTTTCACTATGAATGCTAGAACATTGATGCATTTTTTCAAGGTTAGATGCTGTGACAGAGCGCAATGGGAAATTCGCCGGTTGGCTGACGAAATGCTTCAATTGGTTAAAGAGGCGGCACCTACGCTTTTCCAATATGCAGGCCCTAATTGTGTGAATGGATCTTGTCCGGAAGGAACTATGACTTGTGGACAAGCAGCTCAAAAGAGAGAAATATATTTAGGAAGTAGAGACTCGGCATGAAAGAATCCACTATTGAAGGAAGAAATCCGGTCCTAGAAGCGCTAAAGGCTGAAAGGACAATAGAAAAAATTTTAATAGCTAAAGGTGCCGATCAAGGTTCTGCAAAAAAGATTATTGGGATAGCCAAAGATAAAGGTATTCCTATTCAGTTTGTTGAAAAGCAATATATGGATAAACATGCCAATACCCAATCCCATCAGGGTGTAGTGGCATATGCGTCCGCCTATGAATATTCAGAGTTGGAGGATGTTATATTTAGAGCAAAAACACGTCAAGAGGATTTATTTATCATTATATTAGACGGTATAGAAGATCCTCAAAATCTAGGGGCTATTATCAGGACGGCAGATGCTGCAGGAGCACATGGTGTAATTATTCCCAAAAGAAGATCTGTGGGATTAACCGCTACGACTATTAAGGCATCAGCAGGTGCTGTGGAGCATGTCCCTGTCGTTAGAGTGTCCAATTTAGTCCAATGTATGAAGCAATTAAAAGATTTGGGTGTATGGGTAGCTGCAGCACATATGGAAGGCAGCAATTATTTTCAAACAGATTTAAAAGGGAATATGGCCCTTGTTATTGGGAGCGAAGGAAAAGGAATCAGTAAATTGGTGTTAGAAAATTGTGATCTAAAAGTCAAGATGCCAATGAAGGGTAAAATTACATCCCTTAATGCTTCGGCAGCTGCAGCGGTATTGATGTATGATATAGTAAGACAAAGGACTGAAGAGGAATAGTGAAAAAATATTTATTAATAGATGGGTATAACATTATTAACTCATGGGCGGTTCTAAAAGAAGCTGCTGAGATCTCTTTGGAAGAAGCGAGAAGCAAACTCATTGACCTTTTAGCAGATTATAAATCTTATACGGGGCAAGAGATTTGGGTCATATTTGATGCCCATCAGGTAAAAGGTGTTGAAGATAGACAAGATCAGTTAATGGGCATAAATATTGTATTTACAAAAGAAAATCAAACAGCAGACTCTTTTATAGAAATTAAAGTTAAGGAACTAACAAGAAACCGCCGCAATGAAGTTCGTGTTGCTACATCGGATTGGGCCGAACAGCAAGTGATTATGGGAAGTGGAGGTATTAGAATTTCTTCCAGAGAGCTGTTGATAGAAATAGAACAAAATGTTAAAAAGATTGAGATAAAAACCGATACCATTAATAAAGAAAAAAGCTTGCTTTATGAAAGAATCGATAAAAAAACGGCAAAAATGTTGGATGAATGGAGAAAGAAAAAAGAATAAAGAATAAAGATTGACGATTATGGGACCATAAGATATAATGAATATGCTTATTGCAATGGTTCTGAGCATTTTTGACAAATTTTTTGAATGTTTTGTCAATTGAATTTTGCTATAATCAGGAGGGATAAAGGGTGAATCAATCAGTAACAACAACAGATGTACAAAAAGATGAAATGGAATTTTACTACGAGAATTACAAGGATGAAGAAATTGTTAAGCTAGCCAGAAAAGGGGATGGAACAGCTCAAGAGTCTTTAATACAGAAGTATAAGAAGTTTGTAAAAAATAAAGCGAAAGCATATTTTTTAATTGGGGCTGACAGGGAAGATATTATTCAAGAAGGAATGATCGGGCTTTTCAAAGCCATTAGAGATTATAATGAGGACAAGCAGGCAACATTCAAAGCTTTTGCAGAGATGTGCATCAAAAGACAAATTATTACGGCTATTAAAAGTGCAACAAGACAAAAACACATACCATTAAATTCCTACGTATCCTTGAGCAAACCTATATACGAGGAGAATTCGGAGAGAACATTAATGGATATGCTGACATCAGAAAAGGTCACAGACCCCGAAACCATAACCGTGTTTAAAGAAGAATTAGATTACATAGAATCTAAAGTAGCGGACTCACTCAGCAATCTAGAGTGGCGGGTATTAAAAGAATATTTGATGGGTAAATCCTATCAGGAAATTGCACAAGATATGAACAAACCTATCAAGTCTATTGATAATGCTTTGCAAAGAGTCAAAAGGAAACTGGAAGTTTATATTGAAAATCGCAGGTATTAATAGATTAAATTTTATATAACATGATATTGACATGAATAATGGATAAGTGTAAAATAATTAGCGAAATGCCCATGTGGCTCAGGAGGTTAGAGCGTCGCCTTGGTAAGGCGGAGATCGGCGGTTCGAATCCGCTCATGGGCTCCAATAATAGAAATTAACATACCTAATCATCTACTTTGCTAAGGAGGATAAGGAAATGGCAAAAGCAAAATTTGAAAGAAACAAACCCCACGTAAATATTGGAACAATAGGACACGTAGACCATGGAAAGACAACATTAACAGCAGCAATAACAAAGACATTAAACATAAGACACGGACT
>JAKSCF010000611.1 GCA_022360735.1 Clostridia bacterium | reverse complement strand
ATCACTTAACGCTTTAAATCTTAATATTAGCTTTTCCATAAAAACCTCCTCGTTATGATATATTTAAGTAATTACTTAAATATATCATAACGAGGAGGTTTTTATGGAAAAGCTAATATTAAGATTTAAAGCGTTAAGTGATGAAACAAGATTTAAATTGTTTTTATTGCTTGCAGAAAAACAAATATGTGTTGGTGGATTGGCAAAAGTATTAGGTATATCGGAATCAGCAGTGTCACAGCATTTAAAGATACTTAGAAACGCCGATTTAATAAAAGGTGAAAAGATAGGTTACTTTGTGCATTACAAGGTTCAAAAAAATATTCTGGACGAACTAAAAGGAGTTATTGAACAGTTGGCCAATGGTGTTGAATTGAAGCAGCAGAAAGAAAATCTGGGACTTTATGAGACAGAGTGTGAACGCCAATGCAAAAAAAAGGGGAAAGGGTGTGAAGCATAATATGACATATCTATATTCCCTAGCTGGCATTGCACTTTTAATATCATTTATAAAAGATCATAACAAATCAAAGCAGGCCTTAAAGGTTGCAGTGAAGATTTTTATAAATATGCTGCCCATGTTATTGGGTATTGTTGCAGCTGTTTCAATTGCGCTATTTATTTTGCCTGATCATGTGATTGCAAATTATTTAGGAGCGGAAGACAGTGCAACAGGAATAGTTTTAGCCTTGGTCATTGGTTCAATTTCTTTATTACCCGGATTTATTACCTTCCCGTTAAGCGGTCTGTTGCTGCAGCAGGGAGTTAGTTATACTGTTTTAGCTACATTTACTACAACTTTGATGATGGTAGGAATCATTACGTTTCCTATGGAACGTAATTATTTCGGAACCAAGTTAACAATACTGAGAAATATTGCGGGCTTTGTAATAGCACTTATTGTTTCACTATGTATTGGATTGGTTTATGGGGAGGTGTTTTAATGGCACAGGAGAAGAAAAAGCCGATTATATTGTGTGTTTTTCTAGGTATATATACGATATTTATTGTTTCATCATTCATCATGAATTATGAACCCGGTAAAATAATTTTTGATAATTTTTATTTGTTTATTGTAGATATGTTTAAATTATTTCCGGCAGCCTTTGTACTGGTCGGACTGTTTATGGTCTGGGTTGACCGCAAAGCTGTAGAAAAATATTTTGGAGAGTCGTCAGGATTCAAAGGGCACTTAAATGCAATTTTGTTGGCATGTACTACATTATATCCCTTTGTTATCGTGTTGCCGATGGCAAGTGGCTTATACAAAAAAGGAGCAAAATTGGAGATTGTATTAACCTATTTAGGAGCCAGTGCGATATGCAGAATACCAATGACAATCTTTGAAGCAACATTCCTTGGATTCAAATTTACACTTGTTAGATATGCGGTATCTTTACCGTTAATTGTTCTTAGCTCTATGATTATTGGAAAGTTGATGAAAAATAAAAATAGACAACTTGGAGGAGAACATGAAGGGGTCGGGCTTTTATAATCAGGAGTTGATTGCAATGATAAAATTATAAAAGCCTGACCCCTGCCAACTCCTAAGTTTATCGAAGATGTAAAAGTACCCTATCAGGGTGTTTTTACATCTTTCAGTTTTTTATGCATGAATAGTTACAGAGTGGTGTAAAAAATGCAGAAAAAACTAAGTCAGGGTTGCTGTTCTTTTAGTCGCTTATGAATGATGAAAAAAATACACATTGACTTTACCCTTAGGGTAAGGTGTAAGATAAAGGTAGATTTATAGAATATACTGAAAGGAGGACAATTTATGTTGTCTATTGGAGAGTTTTCGAATATATGTAAAGTATCTACTAAAACCCTTCGCTATTATGCGGAAATAGAGTTAATTATACCTGATGAAATTAATACTGAAACCGGATACAGATATTATTCGGTTAAGCAATTAGAAACCATGCTATTTATCAATCGTCTAAAGTCATATAATTTTTCATTAAAGGAAATTAAAACAATCCTAGAATCAGAAGAATTATTGGATGAAAAACTTTACTTGGCACTTACCAAAAAGAAAAGAGAAATTGAGAAACAGGTACAAGAGTTTAAAAGCAAGTCAGACGAAATTAATAACGATATAGAGAATTTGAAAAAAGGCAAATCAATTATGTCATATTTAGAAAGTATTGATGTTCAACTTGTAGAAGTAGCAAAGATGTGCCTTCTTTTTTCACGAAAAATGGTTCATGAATACGAAATTTCTAAAGAATATGGTAATAGCTTTAGTGAACTTTTAAAAAGAATTCAGCGCGACAACTTAACTATGCTTGCGCCACCTATGGTACTCTTTCATAGTGCGGAGTTTAGTCAATTTGGCTTAGATATGGAATTTGCGATTCCGGTAAAAGAATATGTTGCAGGTACACGGGATTTTAGCCCGAGGCTATGTCTAAAATCGACTTTATATGGTTCTTACTCTGACATATCATCCATATATATTAAGCAACGTGAATGGGCAGAAAAAGAAGGCTATGAATCTAACAATGCTCTTTACGAAGTGTATGTAACAGATCCATCTCAAGTTGAAAAAGAAAGTGAGCTTATAACAGAAATATATTATCCGGTTAAAAAGAAAAGGGGAGTTAAATGAACCAAGAAAAAGTGGTCATGTTAGAAAAGAGAATAGGTAAAGACTATAGTAATATTGCAGGTATGGTTGTCCTCAAAAATGGTGAAACACTATATGAAAATTATTTTAATGAGTGCACGGATATTAGCCGAATCCATATTTATTCCGTAACAAAGAGTATAGTTTCCATATTGATTGGGATTGCCATAGACAAAGGATGCATCACAAGTATTAATCAGAAAGTATTGGATTTTTTTCCGGATTACACAGTTAAAAGAAATGAAAAGACAATACAGAATATCACCCTAAAGAATTTGTTGACGATGACAGCGCCATTTAAATATAAATATTTTGTTCCTTACATTAAGTATTTTACAAGTGATGACTGGGTAAAATTTTCACTTGATTTATTAGGTGGGAGAGGAACGATAGGGGAATTTAGGTACACGCCCCTGATAGGACCGGATATTCTGACGGGTATTCTTGTAAAAGCAACAGGGCAATCAGTATTTGATTTTGCAACAGAAAACTTATTTAAACCGCTGGGAATTACGGTTGAAAGTAATGTGATTTTTCATAATAAAGAGGAGCAATTGGCATTTAATAAAGCTACAAATATCAGTGGATGGGTTGCTGATTCAACTGGCATAAATACAGGAGGCTGGGGCCTTACCCTTTCTCCTATGGATATGGCAAAAATTGGCCAATTATACTTAGATGGCGGAATGTGGCATGGAAAGCAGATTGTATCAACAGGCTGGATAGAAGAAAGTATGAGAGGACATAGTCTATGGAAGAAAAAAAATCTTTTATATGGGTATTTATGGTGGATTATTGATGATGAAGAACATGCCTGTGCAGCCATGGGAGATGGTGGTAATGTAATATATTTCAACAAAAAGAAAAAAACAGTGGTCTCTATTGCTTCTCTTTTAAGACGAAACGTAAAAGATAGAATAGCGCTTATAAAAGAATATATTGAACCAATACTTGAAAATGATGAGTAACTAATCTATAAATAATTTGAGTGTTTACGGCAAGTCGAATATCAATTATTTATTTTTCCCTGACCTAGTCAGGGGCAAGCTGCCTTGAAGTTAAACTTTGCATTCTGTAAAGTGCTTCAAGTCCCTTGCTTTGCAAGATAACCTAAAGATTTTAACCTTCTCAAAATCAAATTCAAAGGAGTGATGTACATGAGATTTTTAAGCAGAGAACATGAAAACCATTTAGTGTTGAAGTCTTGGAGTACAGGGCGGAGATGAATCATTTAAGTAAAGTAAAGCAAAGCTGATGGAATTTTGGGTTGATTTTTAATGTGACATAGGATATAGTGTATATAATGTTATTTTTTGGATAAACATTACAGCTTATAAGTGCGAGTGTATGTTTTTTTGAGATAAAATGTAAGAAACCAAATGGGTGCAATTTATTTTATGTACCCATGTAAGTATAAAACAGGAGAGTAATATGGCTAAAAAAATATTCATAATATTTATAATATTAATATTGCTTTTGTTGAGTATATATTCTGTACTTTCCATAAACCAATATTATGAAATAAAAAATTACCTTGAACAAAAATACAATGAAAATTTTAAGATTCAATATGGTCCGATGACCTATTTGTTTTTTACTACAGATAATTTACTGGAACTTAATAAAGTTAAAGTTCAAAGCTTGGAAGAAGATATTACTTTTTTTGTTTTTGGGTGTAAATCTAGTACTCATGATAGATTTCATGATTCCTTTGAATACGAAAAATATAGAAAAGAATTGTATGACAATATAAATGAAGTATTATCTGCAAAAAGTGATGCAATCAGAAAACTATCTATTACGACACCATATAATAGAGATTCAGATTATCATAGAATCGTTGCGCCTATAAATCTTGGACCCAATGAATATAAAATTAGTACATTAACCATTGCATTAAATGAGAATGATAAAAACGACTATATTGATATTCTATTTGGAATACATAGCTTGTTAAATGACGCATATATGAATAAAAGATATATAAGAGGCAATAAAGTTTATTATAGTCTCATGGTTGATGATACGACAAAGCGCATATGTTTAGAATTTGGTGATGAAAAAAATTTATATAAAAATATACTGGAACAAATAGATCATACGCAATAGCAATCTGCTTAGATAGGGGCTTCTGTCAAGAAAAAAGACAAGTTAAATATAACCAATTTTGCATATTTGTTAGATGCGGCCAAGCAGGCATACGACCCTGTGTTCTGAGAAAATAGCAAAGCAGTCCTTATTGCCGTACGGGCTAGACCTCACAAATGAGACCAAACGAATATACGACCCCATGTTATAAAATTATTGCCAACGTTATTCAGAATTATGTAAAAATCTAAATAAAGCTGGCAATAATATAAAATATTAGCATGAATTATTAAACTTCCTGCAAACAAATTTAATCTCAACTAACTTGCCTAAGCAGGACTATGGCAATTCAAATACACAGAATTATTTATATTCCCAAGTTGAGGATGCTTGTATTTTAACTACGCAGTAGTTCTAACTTGTTTTGATTTCTCTTCTAAATATTCTTCAACATATTTTTTAAATTCATCTTTCCATTTAGAATAGTAGTCCTCCACCATATCTTTTAACTGTTTTTTATCAAGTGTGTAATTCGCAGCACTTTCATGATAATATTTTGTAAACTCTTTATTTACCGGATAGTTCTTGACTACTTCTATCAGTTCTTTGCTGCCTCTTGTCACATAATGTGTCCTTCTACCTTCCTCTGTTTTTTCTACGTAAAATTCCGCTGTGCAACTATGAGTTACTTTTGGGTACCTTTCTCCTTTTGGGTACGTATTAAATGCAATACCTAATCCTTCTCTATGCCATCCTTTAAACTCACCAATATATGATAGTTTATTATCTGAAAATGTTGCTCCAAGACCGTCTATCTTTCCTTCTCTAAAGCCTCCTGCATATATTAAATCACCGTCTAAGTTATATACCTCTCCATAACCATCTTTAACTCTAGTACCGTCTGCCGAGTTTTTTAAATCACCTATATATTTAAGTTTATCTAGTAAATTGCTATTGCTGTGTCCGCTACTAATCACTTTCTTTAGTTCTTCTTCAATTAGTACGTCCACAATCTTATTTTCTAGATATTCCTGGCCAAATCGATGTTTATACTTTTCTATTATTTCGGGTTTTAGTGATCCGGGTTTTGTAGGCAGGGGCGTTATAGCCTTATCTTTATCTCTTGTTATTACCATTGTTACCCGTCCACTGTGTTTAATAACTTCTTTACTAAAAACTCCCCAGATTTCATACATTACCCCCAATCCTTCGTGCCTACCATTTTCAAATTCTCCTATATATGACAATATCCCTTCAGAACAATCTACTCCGAAACCATGTTTTCTATTATTTTTCCAACTACCCATGTAAGACAATTTCCCCAGCGAATAACCAATTCCATATCCTTCTCTTTTACCATTTTTAACTTCACCTTCATAGTTCAAAACAGCTCCCTTGATGCCACACCAAGAATAGAATTTTCCATATCCATGCGGGATTCCATTTAATAATTGTCCCTCATACTCTAAAGTACCATAGTTCTCATAATAAAGTTTTCCATGTGTTAATTCAACGTTTTGCGCATCAATTTGTTCATTTGCATATACAGTAACCCCTGAACAAATAATAAAAAGTATTGTAATAATACATATATACTTCTTTGTTAGTTCTTTCATAGCAATCTCCTCCATTTTTAATCTCATAAGACTTTATTAGCATTTTATTCTTATAATGCCATATATTTATTGATGCTATATTCTACTTCAATTGTGAACTTATGTCAAGAAACTATCATATTGAATATCTAAAATTTTGAAAGCTATTATGTAATACATAATGTT
>JAKSCF010000609.1 GCA_022360735.1 Clostridia bacterium | reverse complement strand
TTCTTCCGTTTCCTCCCATTCATGACCTACGACTGAATAAACCGTCTCCCAATCATTCACGCCATCTTTTGAAACTTGGATATCAAATGTAGTTATACCTTGTGCATGCGGATAGTTACCAGCTATTTTAACAGTGTTGAACTCCTGCGCTTCTTCCCATGTATACGTTAATGTTTGTGGTAATCCCGCTCCATTTTCGCTCACATAGGCTGTATCAATTTTATTGTCATTGATGCTTGTCTCAATAAAATCAGGATGTACAGTATCAGCAACCACATTTGCAATTACTGCTATATTGCCATCAACTACAGTGGTTTTCTCATCTGCAACAGGAATTGGCTCCGGTTCCACAGCTGTTCTAGGTCTGTTTTTAAAATCATCAACTTGATTTTGAACTTCATACGCTAACTTATCAAGACCAGCTGCTTTAAGGTTCTTCAAGAAAGCTTCATGCACCGGTTCCCAATCAACATCAGGAGCATACAATACAGTATGCGATACATACTCACCCAAAACAGCATTGATTTGCGCCATTTCAGTTTTGAAACTCGACTTATCTACACTAAACCCAATAAGCGGTGAATTTATAGCATTTTCATCCCAATTCCTTAATTCTTCAACGTACTCTTCTGAGATATGTTTACTGAATCTATGAAATCTAATGTCATTCCAAGCCCAGTTGATAGGCATGTAACTATGTTCTGAATCTATACCCTCGTATGATATAGACTCTCCGTCCAGTATATAATTGGTACCCTCAATTCCATAAGACCATAAATCATAGTTTTCTTGACTACTTCTAAACCAGTTGATGAACGCTACAGCTTCATCAACCTGTTTACTTGTGGAGAAAACTGAAAGCATATTGTCAGCTGATGCAGCTCTGTATATGGGTTGATCCTTATGTAAAAATACGTTTTCGACTTCACCTTCTGGTTGCGCCATTTTAAATGAGTCAATGGATTCAGTGACTTTCATAATTACGCTCCATGTTGCAGCCAGCTTGCCTTCATTAAATGCGCCTTCAATATCAGGTATAGAACCCTCCGCAGGGATATAGCCTTTCACTCTCCAGTCTCTTAACTTAAACATTACATCCTTAAAAGTTTGGGTTTCAAAGAAATTCCCCACTTGTAAATCTGGATCTGTAGGATCAATGAATACCGGATGCTGGAACCAATCACCAATTGGTAATATATAGTTACCCAACTCTCTTAACATAAAGTAACCAGAATCTCCATAATATACATGCATGTCCGGTTCATTAGTCTTGATTGCCTCAAAATATTGCTCCAAGTCTTCAATCGTTTTGATCTCAGGCACGCCATATTTCTTCCTTAAATCCCCTCTAATCCTAAGAAAATGCGTAGATTCAGCCATAGGCATCACTCTTGGTATTGCATATACATCACCATCAAATGTTACTTCTTCAAAAACATGTTCAGGAGTATTCGCAGTCAATGCCTCTCCATACTTTTCAAGAGACTCGTTCAATGGTTGAAGAGCTTTCTTATTCACAAGTCCCCCTAATTGCGAACTATGCGTCCAAGTAATGTCATATTCCTCTCCCCCAGCCGCAATCAATGCAATTTTGTTCCAATATTGATCCCACGGAAAAAAAGAGAACTCTAATTCAAAATCCAAACCATCTTCAGCTAATTTCGTTTCAAGAGCCGCAACCACTTCATCTAGAGCAGCTGGTGCATCACCTGGAAAAGCGAACTTCAATGTGGCTTTCATTCCATCTGAAGTTTCATCATTCTCCTCTGTTTTTTCCGAACATCCCGCCACTGATATCAATAATACTAATGTTAACACCAACGCAAGTGCCCTTTTTGCGAAAATACCCATTTTAAAATCAACACAATTCATATAAATTCCTCCCAATTTCTATGCATTATTTGTTTCATAGTTAAATTATACAAGCTAAAACTCAATTATTATATACAACTTTTCCTGTAATAATATAAGATTTTATAGCTTGATTACTGTGTCTACCTAAATTTAGTTATACACTTTTTGAACTTTAATAACTATCTCTTCTGACTCGAACCCCAAGCCTTTGGCTCTCAGTATTATTTCTCCTACACAGGCTTTCATTCTAATCCAAGTCGCAATCATGGTGCCAATCATAGAGACTGTTATCGGTACAATTATATCCCCTTTCCTCTAATCTCATTTCCTATCTTTATTATCTTTCTATAGCAAAATACAAACTGATAACACTTTTCGTCAAAACAATTATACGGTAATTGTAATGTTGGTGTGAGGTAAATTGACTGATTCGAAGTCATTTTTAACAAAGTCTTTGTTTATGTACTCATCTTTAAACTTGTTTTTATACTTCCAATTCTTGTTAATGGGTACAATGTCCCTACTCATCTGATTTATCTACTCCTCTTACTCCTTGATTGCACCCATCATGATTCCTTTTACAAAGTATTTCTGAACAAAAGGATAAAGTAAAATGATAGGCCCTATTGTCACAAATAGTGTAGCCACCTGAACCGATTGCATTGGCACAGTTCCAGTATCACCAACACTCATACCGCCACCAGATTTCTTAAATAATATTAGCGACATTATTCTATAAAGCATATATTGAAGCGGATAAAGGTCTTTATCATCGATTAACCATAACGCTAACATCCAGTCATTCCAATACCCTAATGCCGTAAATAGCAAAACAGTTGCTAAAATAGGTTTTGCCAAGGGAAGTATTATTCTGATAAATATTTGAAATGGTGTTCCACCATCAATTTCTGCAGACTCTCTTAATGAATCTGGGATAGTCTTAAAATAATTTCTAAATAAAAAGATGTGAAAAGGCGATACTAAATACGGTAGAATAAGTGCGAATATATTATCTTTCAGATGCAGAGTTTTTGTTACTACCAAGTACCATGGGACAAGACCCGCACTAAAAATCATCGGCAGATAAAAATATAATGCTATATTCCCTCTATATTTGACCTTCTTTAATGAAATGCCATAACCAGCCATCCCACAAAGCAAAACTGACAGTGTCGTTCCCGTAACAGTCACAATAGTCGTAACTAGATACGCACGTAAAACAAGTGAGTCAGAAAAGATTAATTTATATGCCTCTAATGAGAATCTAGACGGAAAAAAACTATATCCGTTGTTAATTATACTCGCTTCATCTGAAACAGAAACGATGAGTATCAAAATGAACGGTAATACTGTGGATAGACAAAACAACGTCAACACAATGTATACACTAACATCCAAAATTCTTTCTGATATATGGTCAAACTTTCTATCTTGCATGTGATCACTCCTAAAACAAGCTATAGTCTTTGTTGTACAATTTCACCAAAGTGTTACTTCCAAGTATTACAATAAAACCAACAACGGATTGATACATACCTACAGCTCCTGCCATACTAAACTCTGCCGAATTTTTTACCGCTCTAAAAACGTATGTTTCTATAATATCTGTCGTTTCTAGCAGCGCTCCATTATTTCCTACTATTGCGTATATAGTCTGAAAATCACCGAAGAAAATTCTTCCTATAGAAAGGAGTGTCAATATTATTATTACAGGAACAAGCAATGGGAGCGTAATGTATCGTATCATCTGCAACCTGTTTGCACCATCAAGATAAGAAGACTCGTAGATCCCTTTATCAATACCAACAATAGTACTTAAATATATAATCACACCATATCCAACACCTTTCCATATATTTGTACCTACGATGATTTTCACCCAATGTTTCGCCTCAGTCGTCCAGGATATCGGATCTCCCCCTAAGAATTCAATCAACCTATTAGCAATTCCTATTTCATTATTGAATATCATACCAACAATTCTACTAAGAATGATTACCGAAAGAAAATACGGGATAAACATAAGATTTTGGTATAATTTTTTTAGATGCATGTTTCTCATTTCATTTAACATTATGGCAAACATCACGGCTATAAATGTTCCCCAAAAAATGTTATTCGCATTAATCCACAAGGTATTAAAGGTAGTTCTCCATGCATATTCGCTCATGAAAAAAAACTTAAAATTCTCAAGTCCTATGAAAGGACTACCAAATATACCATCCATAAAATTGTAGTCTTTAAATGCAATTATTATACCCGGCATTGGAAGATAAGAAAACAGAAAAAACACAATAATCGCCGGCAATATCATCATGTAATATGACCTGTTTTTCCACAACTCTCTTTTTTTTAACATAATTCACCTCCTAATTTTCATCTTATGATTATTATAAAGTCAACGTAAATGATATGATATACGAGATTTCCTTGATAAATATAACACTTTGTTAATCACCAAAGAGTGCATTCTTTTCTAGCCCTCCTCATAAAAAATTAATGGATGCCTCCTCTCGTTAGCATCCATTAATTATGTAAAAAACTGATTATATTCCTAATCCTATTCTAATTCACACGTAAAAACAAATCGTAGATCCCCTTCAATCCACGCAGGAAAATTTGTTCCCCAGACATTATTGAACAAAT
>JAKSCF010000606.1 GCA_022360735.1 Clostridia bacterium | reverse complement strand
ATATTTTTTTATTTCAATAGATTTAAAGCATCTTTAATTCGTTTCATCGCCTCCTTTAATGTATCTTTATTTTTAGCAAAGCAGATTCTAAAATACCCTTCCATACCAAAAGCAGTTCCCGGTACAACGGATACACCGCCAACATCCATGACATAACTCACAAAATCTACATCTGTTTGAATGCGTTTTTCTTTATATTTATATTTATTTAAAAAATCTTTGCAGGAAACAAATATATAAAATGCGCCTTCTGGTTTTGCAAAGGAAAGACCTTTTATTTCACTCAACTCCTCAACAATAAAGTCACGACGCTTTTTGTATTCTACCATAAAGGATTTAAAGAACTCTTGACTGCCTGAAATGGCTTTAGCCGCTGCTTCCTGACTAATAGAGCAAGCATTGGTTGTGGTTTGACCAATAATAGTGTTCATAGCAGAAACCAAATTTTTTGGACCTATGGCATAGCCAATTCGCCAACCGGTCATGGCATATTTTTTTGAAACTCCGTTGATTACAAGCGATCTTTCTTTAAGCTTAGGTGCCGCTGTCAAAATAGATGGTGCTCTTTCACCGTTATAAGTAATTTCTTCATATATTTCATCTGACAAAATCATGATATCCGGAAAAGCTTCCAAGGCCTTTTCCAGTTCTGAAAAGAAAGCTTTGGTGTAAACTGCACCGGTTGGATTGTTTGGAGAGTTCAAAATCAACCATTTAGTCTTTTTAGTAAATTCCTTAGTCAAGGCTTCTACGTTGGGTACAAATCCACTACTTTCATTTAAGTCCACCGTTATCACTTTTCCACCAAATACCTTGGCTATGTCACGATAAGATACCCAAAAGGGGCTTGGAACAACCACTTCGTCTTTTTCATCGATGGTCGCCATCAATGCAGCAAAGATTAATTGCTTCGCGCCAGCACCTACAATAATATTGGCGGATTCAAATTCAATATCCGTCTCCTCAAAAAATTTTCTTTGAATTGCTTTTTTTAGGGCCGGAATACCATCTACTGCCGTATAGCGTGTGCATCCGTCATCTATTGCTTTTTTGCCTCATCGGCAATGTGACCGGGTGTTTCAAAATCTGATTCGCCTTCCGCCAAGTCAAGAATTTTCTTCCCTTCACTCTTTAGTTTTCTTGATAAATCAGCTACTGCAAGTGTTCCTGATGGTTTTAAAAGACCCATCCTAGAGCTTATAATATTCATCTTGTTTTTCCCCCTTCTGTCTACAAGTATAGAGAGTCAATTGGATACAATTCAGCTCTCCATACTTATGCATCAATCAAAAGGCCAATGCTGTCTTATTATTGGTTTTAACTCAGTTATTTTGTTATCATACCTTAATGACTGTAAGTTCTTTAGGTGCTTTAGGAACAGATAGCAACTCTGGTTTCCCATTTTCAGTAATCGCCCAGTTATCTTCACTGTTGAACATACCATAAGGTTTTTCTACAAAGTTTGGATTGCAGGCAAATGTCATACCCGGCTTAAATACGATTTCTTCCTCTGCCGCTAAAGAAGGATACTCTGTCGTTTCGTATCCTACACCGTGACCCACACGTCCTACGCCTAACAGCTTTAATCCTCTTTCTTTTACAGATGCATTAACATGGTCGATAATAACAGAAGGTGTATTACCCACTACCAGCATGTCGTCACACTCATAGCGCAGTTTCATCATCCATCCGTAGAAATCTTTTGCTTCTTGTGGCGGCTCACCTACAAATGCAGTCCGGCATATATCACAAGATAATCCCCTAAATTCTACACCTGCATCTAAGCATAGTGTAACGCCCTCTTTTACAACCTGGGGTGTTGGGACAAGTACACTGCCTCCAGTAGGTCCTTCTCCTATGGCAACCAGTAAAAATGTAACGGTTTCTCCACCTTTTTCAGCTATCTTTGTTCTAAGAATGTTACTGATTTCTATTTCACTCATTCCCAATTTTACTTCTTCAAAAGTTTCCATTTCAGCTTGCGCTACAATACTTGCAGCCTTTTTAATGTACTCAATCTCTTTAGGTGATTTTATTGATCTTAGCTCAAGAAAAATCTTAGAAGCATCTACAAATTTAGAATCTGGCATTTCGTCCGTTATTTCATTAAAAGTTTGATAGTTAAGACCTAAATATTGCTCTCTACCCAGCTCACAGCCTACAACCTTACCATCAAGACCTTTTTCTTTTAGGATGCTTGCAATAAAGTTTGCATGGTTCATAAGTCCAGCTTCCCGTACATCTTGTACCCAAGAAGTATCGTATACTTGTTCAACTTCAAATGGCATTGTAATCAAAGTGCCTTCGCCTTCTTGTGGCAATATGAAAATATAAGGTCTTATTTTATCTATCCTATTTTGTACAGAATTGTGTCCTGTAAAGTACATATAATTTAGTCTCTCTGTGATTAGAAGACCATTAATCCCTTCTTTTTTCATTAACTCTTGAGCTCTGCGCCATCGGCTTTCAAATTCTTCCTTAGAAAAATCCGGGTATCTTGGTATCATAATATTTTTCCTCCCTTTATTTTTTTATATTTGACCCCATGAGGTTCTAATCATTTTTCACTTTTAAACTACCTCTATAATTTCTTCTACAAGTCTTGCTGCATTGCACAAGTCTTTAACCAGGATATATTCTTCTGTTGAATGTGGATTGGTTATGCCGGTAGCTAAAATCACGGTGTCCACGCCTTTACCGTTAAATATATTGCAGTCACTGCCTGCGCCGGTCCCTTTTATAACCAAAGGCAGTTTAAGGTTATGAATAGCCTGCTTTGCTACCTCTAATATCACAGCATTTTCACTGATACTAAATGGTGGGTAATTAACAGATTTAGTGATTTCACATGTGGTTATGTATTTGTCTGCTGCAGCTTTCGTAATGTCTTCCATATGTTTAACTTGAGCATCCATTTTTTCTTGCTTTAAGCTCCTAACTTCTGCAGTAAAAACCACCTTATCACATACAATATGATTAGGCCCCCCACCATTTATGTATCCGACATTTGCGGTGGTCTCTTTATCAACACGCAGTAGATTCATCTGAGCGATTGCCTTTGATGCAACTTGTATCGCACTAATGCCTTTTTCCGGTTCTACACCAGAATGTGCCGCTTTACCATGAACCACAAATTCCAACACGGTTTGAGTTGGGCCATGGGTAACTACACCACCTACTTCTCCGTCGCTGTCTAACACATAAATCATCTCAGATTTAATCATGCAGATATCTAAGCTCTTAGAACCATTTAATGCCTTTTCCTCCCCAATGGTAAATAATACTTCAATATCTCCGTGGGTCACGTCATTTTCAATAGTGGATTTTACTGCTTCAATGATAGCTGCAATGCCGCTTTTATCATCACTTGCCAATATAGTGGTGCCATCACTGGTGATTTTACCCTCTTTGTGAACAGGCTTTATGTTCTCTCCAGGTGTAACCGTATCTAAGTGTGCACAAAAGCAGACTGATTTTTTATGGGGTACACCTTTTAAGAAACCGTAAACATTTCCGATTTCTCCGCCCCATTCTAATCCTGCATCATCAATCTCAACAGAAAATCCTAGATCTTCAAGTTCTTTAATAACAAACTCAGCAAACTTTTTTTCTTTTAAAGAAAGACTGTCTATTTTAACCATGTCCATGAAGCTTTGGACCAATCTCTGTTCTTGCATATTCTCATCTCCTTTAGCTATCCACTAAGACGTTTTTATATCAAGCATTTCTCCTTAGGTTCACTCACTGCTTTATGCATTCTCTTGCTTCTTTTATATCTGCAAGCAATTTGATTGCCTTTTGTTTGATTACTTCCAGGTCTTCTGTACCATCACCGGTTAATGATTCCACTTGGCCGCATCCTACCGCTCCGGCTGCAATAAAGTCTTTTAGCTTATGGATTGGAATTCGTCCGTCACAGAAGAACTTAAAATTATCAAGAGGTCCGCGAACCGCACGCAGGTATTCAACGCCTATTGGTCCTACCGGAAAAAGTTTAAGAAGTCTTGCACCAGCTTGATGCGCCGCTACTGCTTCTGTTGGTGTTGTAACACCAGGTGCCATCAATACGCCTGCTGAATGTATTTTGTTAAAGATTATAGGGTCAAAGCAAGGTGCCATAACAAAGTCTGCCTTAGCATCCAACACTGCTTCTGCTTCTTCTAACGTAAGAACTGTACCCATTCCTACAATACAATCATCTTTGAACTCTTTTTTCAAAGCTTTTAAGGTATTCACAGGGTCAGATGAATTCATCGTAAATTCAAATACGTTAGCACCTACTTCAATGAGTGCTTCTGCCACTCTTAAAGATGTATCTACAGTAAAACCACCTCGCATACAAGCGATAACCCCAACTTTTTCTATTGCAGCTAAGACCCTGTCTATTTTGTTTCGACTCAAGATAATCCCTCCTAGTTAAAGATATTATTTGTAAACAATTCGCAAAAATAATATATTATTTTATATTTCTTATTGATTATATTATATTGTTATTTGCTATGTGTCAATAGAATAATAGTAAAATTTCAGAATATTTGACAAACCAAATGATTTTATGCTATATATTAAATAGAATTATTCGACCATTTAATATATTGTAGGATACGGGGGAACAAACATGTCGTCTAATGAAGTAAACTCCAATAAGGGGTACGGTAAAACCTCTTTAATAATATTTGAAGAATTAAAAAAACAGATTCTAACAAGTGAAATATTACCTGGTACTCAATTAAAACAACAGTCTATCGCCGAAAAGTTTAATGTCAGCTCAATACCTGTCAGAGAGGCTATCAAGCATTTGGAAGCCGCAGGTTTGGTAGACGTAGTCCAAAGACGAGGCGCTATAGTAAAATCAATGGATATCAATGAAATATTACGTATGAACGATATCCGTTACAATATTGAACCTTTGGCTTTAAGCTGGGCAATTCCTAATCTTGTCCCTGAAGAAATTGATAAAGTGAGAAAGTTAAATGAGAAAAATTTACATGAAGAAGACTCCGTCCAAAGAGTACAAAGAAACAAGGAAATTCACCTTACATTACTTCGTCCTGCTCACTTTGAGCCTTTGATTAAGTTCATCGAGTCGTTGTATAATGGCATGATATTGTGTGCTCAGATTCAGGTTTTATTAGAAAGTGATAAAGAAACTGCTTTTGCAGAGCATGAAAAAATTATTGGTTATTGCGAAAAATTCCAAGTCCATGAAGCGTGCTCAAGCTTAAAAGATCATATTAGCAATGCAAGATTACGTTTGAATAAAGTTAAGAGAAAGCTATAATTTATACAAATATTACTGGCATAATTGTATAAAATATAATTATTCAGTCTTTACGCTGACTCTGTTTATGGAACGTGTATAAAAAAAAAATTGTTTTAACCATTGAAATTACAAAAATGTTGTGTTATGATTACACTGAATTTTGTAATTTCAATGAAGGATTAAGTAGCTATTAGAAAACTATTGTAGAGAGCTTCCGGTTGGTGAAAGGTTGCATAGTATTGATTAGTGAATTACACTCCGGAAATCTCATTGACGGTTCTGCCCGATATAGCAGTTAGAGAGCAGAATTTAATTCTGAAATAAGGTGGTACCGCGGTTTTTCGTCCTTAATATGGATAAAAACCGTTTTTTTGTTTAAATTTAAATTTTAAAGTATTTTTAGGAGGCATATAGCGTATCATGAAAAATGTATATGATGTATTGAAAGAGAGAGGGTTTATCCAACAGACCACTCACGAAGAAGAGTTGAGAGAACTCTTAGGCAAAGAATCCGTTACTTTCTACATTGGTTTTGACCCAACAGCGGACAGCCTTCATGTCGGTCATTT
>JAKSCF010000350.1 GCA_022360735.1 Clostridia bacterium | reverse complement strand
TCTTCAACAACACACTGTAATGCAGCCGTATCCCATTCAGAAGTTTTGCCATACCGATAATAGATTTCTGCATCCCCTTTAGCAATCATGCAGCCTTTTAAAGCACTTCCAGCAAAAACCAAATGGTTGATACCGTTTTCATGTAATATTCTCTTTAATTTTTCAGACGTATGGGAGCGGCTGCAAGCTGCTCTTATATTGTATTCCCTATGGGATACTTTTATCCGTTGCACTTCTCCTTTTTCTTCCAGGAAAGCACCTTCTCCTTTTACAGCGTAAAACAAAGCTTTTTTTACAGGAATATAGACTACTCCCAATACAACTCTATGTTCAAAAGTCAATGCAATATTGACCGTAAATTCTCCGTTTTTCTTTATAAACTCTTTCGTCCCGTCCAAGGGATCCACGATCCAGCACCAATCGTTTTCCAATCGTTTAAGATCATCCTTCGATTCTTCAGATAAAACCGCATATTGTGGGAATTCATTCTTAAGCCTGTTTACAATGGCCTCATCGGCTAAGCGATCCGCTTGGGTTACCGGTGACTGATCTTCTTTGTAGTCTATTTTAAATTTTTGATTGTATATCTCTAAGATAATATGACCTGCTTCAACAGCTGCTTCCTTAGCAATTTCAAGTTCTTTACTTAGTTTCATTGTTTTCTCCTATCAATTTTTTATGTCACAGCTAACCAGAGTCGGGCACGGAGACCCGACACTACAACTGATTATTTAATAAAGTAAGTTTTCCTGTTTCTTCATTTAAATATTCTTTGCCAATTATCCCAACTGTATTTTTTAATGAATTTTCTAATCTCCACATGGTCTTTTCCCCAAGTATATCCGAATGCATAAATTGTGGAATGGGCAGGATTTCATAGTATCTTTTATGATTGCCATAATATCGATTTACCCAAGTTGGTATTATATTCACCTCTTGTAACTCCAATAGATTGGTATCCGGTTCAAACGAATACTCTACATGAGCAATCATACCATCTTCAGTATATCTGTTATTTAAAAGCTCATATCGTTGATTTGAGATAAAGTTTCCCAAGGAATAAAAAACAGCCGTTTCATGCCCATCCGCTGTTTGAATGATTTCTACAGGTTGTATCACATGAGGATGGGATCCAAATATAATCTCTACGCCTTGATTAGCAAGATGATTGGCTATTTTTTCTTGATAATGGTTCTGTTTTTTAGAGTATTCTTGCCCCCAATGAATATAAAATATTTCCATATGAGCTCCCGAAGTTTTCATATTTTCTATTATTTCATCCATTTTTAATAAATCTTCATCCAAGGTACTATAATTAAAGGTATTAATAGCATCCTCAATTTCATGTGGTACCATAATGCCATTGATGGTTTTATGATTTTGATATTCCGGCGTTTCATAAGTAAAAGCAGCTATTCCAATTTTAATTTGTTTAACGTCTACTATCTCATAATTTTGTTCATCAGGAAGTTGGGTCCCAACAGCAAGCATTCCCTTGTCTTCAATGACTTGAAGGGTTCTTAAAACACCCTCTTTGCCTTTATCCATGGAATGGTTATTGGATGTAATACCAACATCAAAACCACATGCGTACAGGGCGTCTACCAACGAATCCGGTGTGTTAAAACGTGGGTAACTTGAATAGTTTTTTTCTTCACCGGCAAATACGGTTTCAATATTACAAATTGCTAAGTCACATTGCTCTATATACTCTTTAACATGTTGATAGTTATTATTAAAGTCATAAATATTTTGTTCAGCATCAAATTGAGCCCTAAGCTGTGGACCATGTGTCATGATATCGCCAACAGCGCCAATTTTTATTTTAATGGGCTCAGGTTTTTCAGGCTCTTCTAATATTTCTTCCACATTTTCAACCGCATTAGATTGAACTTCTGTATCCATTCTAGAATAACTTTCCATGCTGATGCTAAAGATCAATAGTGCCATTATTAAAAATAATATCAGTATTAAATTTTTTTTCTCCATCATTTGTATCACCACAATATATAGTATTATAAAAAATTTAAGCTTGTGATTGATTAAAAAAATCAGCCTGATTATACATCGGCTGATTTTGTTTGCTATTATACTCCTACGACTTCCTTCACTTCGCTGAATTCTTCTTTAAGTATTTTTTCAATGACTGCTTTAAGTGTCATTTGAGCTCCCGGGCATCCGCTGCAGGCTCCTTGAAGTCGTACTTTAACAATGCCATCTTCATAATCAACAAATTCTACATCGCCGCCATCTCTTTGTAAAAATGGTCTGACTTTTTCTAGTGCTTGTTTAATTTTATCTTCCATAAGTTTTTCTCCTAACTACTATATAGAGTTCTTAGCTGTTGCTAGATGCTTACTAAATACTATCTTATATTAATATTCCAAAAAAATCTATATGTAAACCTATTAATTTTTAAAAATATGTTTGAGGATAATGATTCATTATAAACTATTATTTATTGTGCCGGTACTTCTAGGTGGCGTTTTATTTTTTTTGTAGTGGTTTTTGCAAACTCTCCTTTTTTGATATTGATTTTTCTAATTTTTTTGTAGAAAGGCAGGTCTTTATTGATTTGGTCTACTTCTTTTTGAATCAATCGGTGAACCATTTCATCTGAATAGTCACTGCCCAAAGCTTCTTCTATCATTTCATCCATGACTTTAATTTGAGCATTGATATAGGTTTCTCCCGAATTTTCATCTGTTCTTCCCCATACCATACTTTCTTCAATATAGTCACTTCTATTTAAATAAAACTCTAATTCTTCCGGGAAAATATTTTTTCCATTTTTAGTAACAATGACATTTTTCTTTCTTCCTGTAATATATATATAGTTTTCATCATCTATATATCCAAGGTCTCCTGTATGGTACCAGCCATCTTTTAGAACCTCATTTGTAGCTTTAGGATTGTTATAATAGCCCATCATAATACTATCACTTTTAGCAATGATTTCACCGATTCCGTCTTCATTGGCTTGATCTATTTTTACTTCTACCCCCGGAGTAGGAATACCTGCCGATGCATGTTTGGGTTTAATATCCGGATTTACCGCTACAATTGGGGATGATTCGGTTAGACCGTATCCTTGAAAGGTTAATATTCCCAAATCGTTGTATCCCTTTGCTACTTCAGGGTCCAGCGCTGCTCCTCCACTAATGAGCATGCGCATTCGGCCTCCAAAAACATGGTGTATTTTTTTAAAAAACTTTTTGGATAGATCTATACCGCATTTATTGAGGACTTTATTGATTCTAATTGCTTTTTTAAGTTTCTTGTCTACACCGTTAGCCTTGGCTTGACGCCATATTTTTTTATATATACCTTCAAATATAAGTGGTACAGAAAGGAACATGGTTGGTTTTGCTTCTTCCATATTTTTCAAAATGTATTTTAACCCTTCACAATATGCTATTGCAGAGCCTCTGTAAATTGGGGTTAGAAATCCGCAGGTACATTCGTATGTATGGTGCATGGGTAAGACAGAAAAGAATATATCCGAAGGCTTAATATGAACGATAGCGCACATTGACATCAGATTTGAAGCAATATTTCTGTGGCAAAGCATAACGCCTTTTGACAATCCTGTAGTCCCTGAAGTAAAAAGGAGTATACTCATTACTTCAGGATCTATTTTGATGTTTTTATATCCGTCATATCCTTCTTTTAATAAAACTTGGCCTCTTTTTATTAACCAATGAAAGGATAATTCTTTATCTGAATCTTTTTCGATATCCATATTGATAAAATGTTTAACCGGCATATCTTCTGTAATAATATTTTGAATCTTATTTTTAAATTTTCCGGAATATGCAAAAGCACTTACTTCAGAGATTTTCATTAGGTTTGCTATTTCTTCTGCAGGCAATTCCTTGTCAAAGGGCACTACAACACCTACGCCATTAACGATTGCCATATAGGCTACTGCCAATTCATATCTATTTTCACCCATAATTGCAATTCTTTTGCCTTTCAGCCCCATTTCAATGAGTACTGATCCAAATGCCTCAACGTCATCTTTAAACTCATTATATGAAATTTCTCTGTACGGTCCACCGGGCGTATCTTTTATCATGAATGCACATTTATCTCCATATAGCTCTACGCTCGAATAGAACATATCTTTTATGTCTTTTATTTTCCGCACTTCGTATAAAGGTTCTGTATTGGTCATTTTAAATAACACCTCACTATTATTTGACCAAGATTATTCACAATAAACTACAAAATACTTGTACCTTTTTCGCAGTTTCCATCAATAATCAGGGTTTAATATTTGTACCATATCTTATTATTTTCTTAGTGGTAGTTTTTTCAAGCTCATCCTTTTTGATATTAAATCTTCTGATTCTTTTATAGAGCGGCATTTTGCTGTTAATATTGTGGATGATTTCTTGTATGAGTTCTCCCAGTTCATCATCGGTATGGTTCTGTTTGACTTCATCGATATATTCCGTATCTAATACGATGTTAGCACAGATTAATGCATCACCATTTTTTTCATCTTCCTTACCAAATACAATGCATTCTTTTATA
This sequence comes from Clostridia bacterium, assembly GCA_022360735.1. The sequence continues at coordinate 2,224 of JAKSCF010000350.1, read as the reverse complement.
TAATCGCTTTTATTTAAATAGAATTCTACTTCTTCAGGGAATATATTTTTTCCATTTTTAGTAACAATAACATTTTTCTTTCGACCGGTTAGAAACAAAAATCCTTCTTCATCCAAGTAACCATAATCTCCTGTTTTAAACCAGCCGTCTAAAAATGCTGCCTCTGTTTCTTGATCATTCTCAAAATATCCCAACATTACCGAATCGCTTTTACATAGGATTTCACCAATTCCATTTTCATCCGGATCATCAATCTCTATTTCAGTACCCTGTAAGGCCTGACCTGCCGAAGCATGCTTGGAATAGCGATCTCTATTAACTGCAACGATTGGTGAACATTCTGTCAATCCATATCCTTGTATCATTCTTATTCCTATATCGTTAAAGCACTGTATAATATCAGGATCAATAGCGGCAGCGCCTGAAATAAATAAACGTACATGGCCCCCCAATGCCTCATGGATGGATTTAAAAAACTTCTTGGATTGATCGATCCCTACTTTTTTTAATGACCTGCTGATTTTAATACCTTTTCGAAGTTTGTTTGCTTTTCCTTCTTTTTCAACTTTCCGCCATACTCGTGTATACATGGATTCGAAGAGTAAAGGTACTCCCAGCATAACCGTTGCTTTGGATTCATTTAAGTTCTTAACGATATGCTTAAGCCCCTCACAAAATGCAATACAAGCCCCCGTGTATAAAGGGGTCATAACACCGCATGTACACTCATAGGTATGATGTAATGGCAAAACCGATAATATGGTATCTTCCTTTGAAGTAAATACGTACTGTGACATTGCCATTATATTTGAACAAATATTTTTATGAGAAAGCTTAACACCTTTTGCCAGTCCGGTTGTTCCCGAAGTAAAAAGGAGTATGCTTGCTTTATCACAATCAATCTTCATATCTAAGTACTGTTTATTCCCGTTGTGAAGCAGGGTCTTGCCTTTATTGATCAGTTTGTCTAATGTCATCATATTGTTGATATCTTCTTCAGCATCCATGCTGATGACATGTTCCAAGTCGACCAAATCATTGATAATATTTGTAATTGGTTTTTTTAATTTATCTGAATAAATAACCGCACTTGCCTTTGATTTTTCAAGTAAATGTTTGATTTCATTTTCCGGAAGCTCTTTGTCTATAGGAACAATAGTCCCCACCCCATTGACCACAGCCAAATATGTCAAAGCCCATTCGTATCTATTTTCACCGATTACTGCAATCTTCTTATCTTTTAATCCTAAATCCAGTAATGCCGTCCCAAGTGCATCCACATCTTGTTTAAAATCTTTAAATTTTATAGGCAGGTATGCTCCTCCCGGTTTGTCTTTTTTTAAAAAGGCAGTTTCCTCCTCAAACAATATGGAGCTAGTCTCCAGCATATCCTTTAAGTCTTTAATATATCGGATAGAGTATAATGCATCTTTGTATTTTTTCAAACAACTCCCCCCTTTAGACTAAAGTCAATCTTATAATCATTATACATGATTTGGTTCATTATTCAAATGACTCATCAAATAAAAAGGCATATGCAACCCGCCCCTACCAAAGGTAAAATTTCCTCTGTAGGAGCGTATCACATACGCCCTTTACATACACCCATAACATATACTCTGTTCTTATTCTTTGTCATTCATTTTTAATATCTCTTGCCAGCGAATGTCCGTGCTTTCCATCAGTTTATCTGAAAGCAGTTCAGATATTTTGTCCATATAGAATTCTTTTTCCGTTTCATTGGAGCTGGGAATCATATTGGTATCTTTTAACATTTCTTTAACCATATTCTCCACAAAAATCTTCTTGAATGCTTCTTTTTCCTTTCCTTCTAAGCTCCTGTTTTGAATATTTTCTTTTGGCATATTAATGATTGAATCTATCTTCATTATCATCTCTCCTAATTAATAAGGTCTGTGATTTATGGTCTATAACCTACCCTCTTATATTATTGGTAACCTGCCACATCTCATCGGCTGCTTGAATACTCTTTGAACTGAACTGATAAGCTCTTTGAGCAACAATTAACCCTACCAGTTCTTCACCTAAATCCACATTGGACATCTCAATAGATGATTGTCTTATTTTTCCAAAGTGATCAGAATCACCCCTGCTAGTGGATTTTTTAGTATCAACTTTTTTAGGAATGCTAAAATAGCCGCCGCCTGCGTCAAGGAGCAAATCTCTGTTTTCTGCATCATACAGTTCCAGCTGTCCCATGTTT
>JAKSCF010000604.1 GCA_022360735.1 Clostridia bacterium | reverse complement strand
GTATTTTTTTCTAGCTTAAAGGACAGAGGAGGCGTTGTCGTCACAAAAAAACTCAAAGGTTCAGATTATGTGATTGCTGAGGTAATCAATAATGACATATTTATGTCAGAGATAAACCAAATTAAGTCATGGATGATTATAATCAATTTTATTTTAATCATTATTTTCTTTGGAATCATACTTATTATTGTAAAAAACATTACCAATCCAATCAAAGACTTGAGCGAAAAGTCTGTAGAAGTAGCTGGGGGCAATCTGGATGCAAAGGTTGTCGTGAACGGCCATGATGAAATCGCAAAACTGGGACAGAATTTTAATAAAATGACCTCACAGCTAAAGAGTTCGGTCGAAAAAATTAATGAAACTGAAAAATCCAAGAGGGAACTGGAACTTCAGATGTTATATGCTCAGATCAATCCGCATTTTCTCTTCAACACACTGAACTCAATAAGGTGGATGGCGCAAACAAGCAAGGTGTACAATGTTAGCAACATTATTGTCGCTTTAGCAGAATTATTAAAAAGCAGTATCATTGAAAGAAACGAGTATATTACTATAGAAGAAGAAATCAATAATGTCAAGAACTACATTACCATACAAAGGCTTCGCTTCTCTTCTGTATTTGAATGCGAGTATAATATTTCGCAGGAGATATTACAGTGTAAAACGTTGAAATTGATCCTTCAGCCCATTGTTGAAAATACAATTATTCATGGCTTTGAGGGCATTCACCACAAAGGCATAATAAAAATAACCGGATACAAAGAAAACAACAAAATAATTCTCATTATCAGTGATAATGGTAAGGGCATGACGCAAGAGGAACAAACAAATATCATGGCGGAGCCCAAACAAAAAAATAAGAAAGGCCTTAGCGGTATCGGCATATCAAACGTACATAAGAGAATTATACTTCACTTTGGGGATGATTTTGGATTGCAAATTACCTCTGAACACCAAATAGGAACAACAACCATTCTTTCGTTACCCATAATTATAGACAATGCTTAGTCAAACTAAGGAGGAATTTTATGTATAAGGTACTAATAGTTGATGATGATATGTTTGTGCGTATGGGTTTTAAGACATCTATTGATTGGGAAAAACATAACTTCACAGTCATTGGGGAAGCTCCAAATGGTGTAAAAGCCATGGAGCTTATTCAGCTTAATCCTCCTGATATTGTTATTACCGATATAAAAATGCCTTTGATGGATGGTATAGAACTGATACAAAACATCTCAGATAGGTATCCCGCTATCAAATGTATCGTCCTAAGTAACTATAATGATTTTGAGCTTGTCAAGGAAGCTATGAAAAAAGGCGCCATCGATTATTTTTATAAAGTAACGATTAATGTTGAGGAAGTCATAAAGAACTTGGAAAAAGTATGCGAAAGAATAGAAAATGAAAGAAATAAAGTAAATGAGGTAGCGAAATTAAGAAAAGTGTTGGGACAGAATAGATCAGCCATTGTAAAGGGTTTTTTTAGTGAAGTTTTGAGTGGTGACATAAAAAAGATCAATGAAAAAGAGATGGATAAAAAGTGTAACGCCTTAGGATTAAAAGTATCTATAAAGAATGGATCGCTATTATTAGTAAAAATATTGAATTATGAAACGTTGCTCAATTCAAGATTTGATGGCGATTTGAGCTTCTATACATCGACCATTATTAATTTTCTTGAAGAAGTGATGAATAATAATGTTATGGGTGAAGTTTATGATTATCAGAGTTCTACCTTTGTGCTACTGATCCATAGACAGAATAATGAAGAAAATAACGACCTATTGCTGGCCGAAAACATTCAAATATATTTGAATGTTTTCCTAGGCATTAAAGCTTCGGTTATCTATGATATATACTATAAAAACATGAATGAACTAAAACAAATTATGGATGAGATCGATCGTATAAAACTGATGGGATTCTATGATGACAAGGAGTCACTGATAGCTTATAAGGGGTCAGATTCATCCATGCAGATTATTGATGAACCCAATCAACACAAGGGTATCTTAAACGCATTAAGCGTCTATATTAAAATGTCTGATAGTGAAAGTATTTTCAATACCATATTTCATTTTTTGGAGGAAATGAGAAAAAGAAAGATCAAACCATCTAAATTAAAAAATATGATGATTATGGTTTTTGTTTATATGAATACGATACTAATGGAGGAGTATGGAGAAGAATTTAATTATGATTATTTGCACATAACGGGGGACATTAATGATCTATTGTCATTTAATGAATTGAACGAATTCTGTAAAGTTTTTTTATCAAAATATACCGGCCTATTAAAAAAGCATATCAATCATAATTATAATAGTGATATTCTCAAAGCAATGTCTTATATGCAGCTGAACTATATGAGCAAAATCAAGCTGGATGATGTTGCAATGCATGTTTCGATGAATAAAAGCTATCTCAGCAGATTATTTAAACAGGAGACAGGCGTTAATTTTCATCACTATTTGCAGGATATAAGGATGAAGAAGGCCCATGAATATCTACGTGATACAGATAAAAATATCTCAAGTATTGCACAAGAGATAGGCTATACGGATATATTTTACTTTGATAGAGTATTTAAAAACTATTATAAAGTATCTCCAAGTGAATACCGAAAAGGGGACAAGGCCAATGAAACATAAACGATATTTGACAATATTGATAGGTTTGATACTTTTGCTAGTCAGTAGCTGTGGTGATTCAAATGAATCGAAGCAGCTCAGCAAAGATGAAGACCGACAAAAGAATACAGCTATAACTATTTCATATGTAATATGGGATGATGCACTGGAGCCGATATATAGGAAGCTTGCGGATGAGTTTGAAAAAGCCAATCCCAATATTAAAATAGAGCTTGAGGTGAATTTGTGGGATGATTACTGGACGAGGATAGAATCAAATGCCGAAAGTGGGGCGTTACCTGATGTGTTCTGGATCAATGGGCCTAATATTATCAGATATGTTGAGGAGGGTTATATCCAATCGATCGAGGACAGGATAATCAATGATAGCCTGGATATGCATAATTACCCCGATTCACTGATAAACTTGTACACGGTCGAAGGTATCAAATATGCGATGCCTTTATTTTGGGACAACTCCGTCCTATGGTACAACAAAGAAATCTTTGATAATGCACATATTGATTACCCGGATGATACT
>JAKSCF010000602.1 GCA_022360735.1 Clostridia bacterium | reverse complement strand
ATTCATCAAAAAAATATAAAGCGCTATTATAGGGACTATTTGTTTTACAATACCATTAATTATAACACGTGTTAATAAAGATAACGGGTGATTGCGTTCACCTTTTGGGTTACTCATCATCATCACCTGCTTGAATAATGTTTGTTAATCCACTGGAAATTTTCTTTGCTTCTTCATTTGTCAATGCAGGTATCCTATGAACCCCTCCTGCGGTATTGATGGTAATAGCGGCAATCCCAAGCAACCGATCAATAGGCCCCTGCCCTACATCAATGTATTGAATCCTTGATATAGGGATCACCATATGGGTTCTTACAAAAATACCATAAAAAAGATCAATTCTATCATCTGTAATGCTATAACGCCACTCTTTATACTCAACCAAAGGAAATATAAATATATAACTTAATAGAAATAAAAGTAATAGTCCACTTACACCATGTATCCAATAAATCAATCGTTCATTTTTAATGATGGGTAATAGAAACAGATAGATGCCCACTCCATAGACACTCATTATGATTGTACATGTAATCAAACGACTTATTATCCATGCCTTTACTGCTTTTTTATTTATTCTATTATGGGTCATTGTTGCGCCTCCTTGGCCTCTTCCTTGACATTTCAATGGTAAAATTTTTTTAGAACAATCTGCAATCTCAAAAGTTGGGCTTTGCCCAACTTTTATTACCTCTCTATACTCATAATATATAAATTCTCCGAGCATCAAACACTTCGCTTTATCTTTCCTCTAAAGCTACCATATTAAGTTTAATCTATGTTTCATGCTAAGTCAATTATATCCTTAAGGGCCATTAAATTAGAAATCTCATAGGTCGGCTTTATTTCTGTTTTGTTTTCAATCTTATTGGGATTATACCAGCACGTATCTACGCCAAAGTTTATTCCGCCTTGAATATCAGATGTTAGGCTGTCTCCTACCATCAAGACTTTGCTTTTGTCGGTATGTTTTATATTGTTCAAGGTGTGTTGGAATATTCTGGGATCAGGCTTAGATACCTCAACTTCTTCAGATATTACTATGTCCTCAAAGTATTTTGCTATAGTAGATTTTTTTATTCTGTTATCCTGAACATTGCTGAGTCCATTGGTAATGATCGTCAATCTATAATCTTTGTGCAGGCTCTCTACAAGCTTTATACTGTCATCAAATAAAAATGATGCATTAGATAAATGCTTCATATATGATTTTGCAAAATCAACTTCATTAAACTCAGCTTTTAGTTTATCTGCCAGCCTTTTAAATCTTTCCACCTTTAATTTTTTCTGAGTAATCAATCCTTCTTCAAACTCTTTCCATATAGCCGTATTGATTTCTTTGTATACTTTTAAATGATGATCTTCATCATATTCGATATCAAATTCAAGCATAGTATGTTTAAAAGCATCTCTTTCAGATTTCTTAAAATCGAATAAAGTCTCATCAGCGTCAAATATTATAATTTCGTACTTCATAATTAACCTCCTTGTACTGCTCCTGTCTTTCTATCCCTTCAATCTTTACTCTTATTCGCTAAACAATGACATCCATCCTCTACTATCATATATCATTGTTGAATTATTTTAAAGGTTTTAAAATGGAATTAGTAAACGCCTCATTTTTAAGGCTTTAAAAGCGATGCAACCAAAGATGCAACCAATGGTTGCGGAAAATCAAAGAGAGTTTGTAGAAGTAAACTGGT
>JAKSCF010000597.1 GCA_022360735.1 Clostridia bacterium | reverse complement strand
TGTTTTATGTATTCCGGTAAATGCTCTTCGTCGATCACGCTGCCAGGAACTAAAGTAATGAGACCTTTTATCAGGTTCTCTAATTCTCTTATATTCCCCGGCCACGAGTATTGCTGCATGAGTTTTATTGCAGTGTTAGACAGTTTTTTCTGTTTTACTTTATATTCAGTTTTATACTGCTTTAAAAAATGCTCTAGTAGTAATGGAATATCATCCGGGATTTCTTTAAGAGAAGGTGTGGTAATTTGCACGACATTCAGTCTATAATATAAATCTTCTCTAAACTGTCCTTTTTCAGATAATTCTACAAGATTTTTATTAGTTGCTGCAACAAGTCTAAAATCTACGTCAATATATTTTGTGCCGCCTACTCTTATAATTTTTTTGTCTTGTATGACCTGCAAGAGTTTCTGTTGCATATTTAGGGGTAATTCTCCTATTTCATCTAAAAATAATGTGCCATTATTAGCTAATTCTACTTTTCCTATTTTCCCTTTAATATCTGCTCCAGTAAATGAACCTTTTTCATATCCAAACAGCTCCGATTCAATAAGATTTTCTGGTATAGTCCCACAGTTAATTTCAACAAACGCTTTTTCTACCCTGTTACTTTCTTTATGAATTAACTTTGCAAATAAGTTTTTACCTACACCTGTTTCTCCTGTAATTAATACATTCGCATTTGTATCTGCAATATTAGTAATGATTTTATAAATGTTATTCATTTTTTTACTTTTACTAATTATCTCTTTAGTTTGCATTTTTTTTAATTTAAGCTCCATTATTTCAGCATAATGAGCAGTCATATATTCAATCATTTTCTCATACTTTTCTCTAAAATCACATAGATTAGCTATATCAATAGAGTGAAAACTAATGACGTATTTAATTTTGTTATTCTCATCAAATATTGGTACTCCCGTAACTAACATACTTTGTCCAAATATATTTTTCTGTAATAAAGTAACTTTCTTCTTTTCCCTTAGCACCTCATTAGTTACTGAAGGATAAAATATTTTTTTCTTTTCTAATTCATATACAGATTTTCCTAAAATCTCGCTATTATCTATACCGTAATGTTTCCCGTAATTACTGCTTACTTTTAGCATGATTCCTTTTTCATCCGTTATTGATATATCATTATCATCCATAACTTTAAAGAAAAAGTCTATTTCGTTTTCTGTTAGATAATTATTTAATATTTTATCTAATCCTTGAATTATTATATATTAGTATATGTTTGACCATCTATAGAATCTAAATAATTTGATATCATTAACTTTCTTTCTTTATAAATAATAATTTGTGTATATGGCTCCAATACTTTATTTGTAAGATTAATATTGGGTATTATTTCATATATTTTATTATTAATAATATTATTATCTGTTTTTAACAACTCAAAAACAATATCATTTATATAGGTTATAATACCACTATGATTTACTTTCATAATACCACAATATTGTTCCGTTTCATTTTTAATATCCATTATATTGAAGCCTCCTAATACTATTTAATTCAATGCTTTATAATTATTATTATATTAACAAATTACTTTTTTTATAGCAATTTGAAGAAGGTACTACATAAATTTTATTCTTTATTTTTAGTTAAATCCGCATCTGGTAAATTTTCAAAACAAAGGAAGAGTGGACCCGGCTGTAGGAAGGACCAGAACCTGAGCATTACTGCCCAGCTCGTTAATGGCTGCATCAACAGCTTCCTGTACACTATGAAAAGGCACAAAATTAATTTTTTTTACTAACTCATGATCTAGATCTGAAACCATAAATATTTTAGCTCGCTGTAACACCATAGCAATCGCTGCTGCTTTATGCCCACCTAATTTAAAATTTCTTTTGATTTCATGAATCATTTCTTCCGGCTTTTTATTCAACATCCATTCTTCAAAGGTCTTCTCTCCAAATCCTTCTTTTGCAGATGCGCATAGGATAATTATACCTCCATCTTTTACAGCATTTTTAGCATTATCTAATCCTTTTTGCGACTGATAGATATTGATATCCTTTGGAAATCCTCCCGGAGAAAGAACAACAATATCTGCTTGTTTTTCAATCTTTACACCATACAATTCATCCAATACCCTGCATCCTTGCCTATGGGCATCCATGAAATGTCCTGAAACCGCTTTAACAATTTCTTTTTTATCATTGAGAACGACATTGACAATAAAATCTATTTTAATGAAATCACCAGCTTCATCAATGTCTTGTCTGACCGGATTAGAATCTAGATTTCCTGCAACAGCACCTTCTTTAACCATATTTGAATGGTTGACTTGTATGGCATCATGGCTTGAAACACCTGGCATCAATGCCTTCGACCCTCCTGAATATCCTGCAAAATAATGATATTCTATATTACCTAAACATATAATCCTGTCTGCATTTGCTACAGGAACAAAAATATCTACAGGCGTACCGTTTTTGCATTTTCCTAAGTTGACACATTGGTCCATATCGCTGTCAATTATTTTTATATTACGGTTATATACTTCTTCTCCCACCAACATCTTCTTTTCTTCCTCAGTGTGGCTCCTATGACTTCCTAATGCCAATACAATGATAATATCCTCTTCTTTGGCACCAGACTTTTTTATTTCCTTAAGAACAGGTGGAAGTACAATTTTGCTGGGTATAGGGCGTGTAATATCACTTGTTACAATAGCTATTTTTTCTCCGGGCCTTACAATATCCTTCAATCTTTCTGTACCAATAGGGTTTTCAAGTGACCGTTTTACTTCATTCTCTCCTGTCAGCTCCACAGTTATTTCATTAGGTAGAAGTTCTCCCATATAATTTTTCTCAGCTATTTCAAATTCCACTGTACCTTTTCCATATTTAATCGTATATTTCATATGATACACTCCTTTACAATGAGGTTAGGTACGTGACCTAACCCCACAATTTGTTATACTCTTGCTACTCCTGACTCGACAGCTGCATTATAAACAGCTTCTGCCACTGTCTTTCCTACTCTTGGGTCAAAAGCAGGTACTATAATGTATTCTTCATTTAACTGGTTATCACTTATAAGCGATGCAATGGCATAAGCCGCTGCCTTTTTCATTTCTTCATTGATATCACTTGCTCTTGCATCTAATGCGCCCCTAAAAATTCCGGGAAAAGCAAGTACATTATTGATTTGATTTGGAAAATCTGATCTTCCTGTTCCAACAACTCTTGTTCCGGCTTCTTTCGCTAAATGTGGTAATATTTCAGGGTCTGGATTTGCCATAGGAAGTACAATAGCATCTTTATTCATGGAAGCTACCATTTCTTTAGTCACGATATCTTTCACAGATACACCTATGAACACATCTGCACCTTTCATCGCATCTGCTAAAGAACCGCTTATTTGTTCTTCGTTGGTCATATCTGCAATTTCTTGATGTACCCAATTAGAGTATTTTTCGCTTCTAGTTAATATCCCTTTGCTGCTGCATACAATAATATCTTTTACACCAACACTCATAAGCATCTTAGTAATGGAATTACCCGCTGCCCCTGCTCCACTTAGTACAACTTTTATTTCTTCAAACTTCTTACCCACTATTTTAAGTGCATTAACCAGTCCTGCTGTTACGACTACTGCTGTTCCGTGTTGGTCATCATGGAAAATTGGAATGTTAGTTTCTTCTTTTAATCTTCTTTCAATTTCAACACAACGAGGTGATGAGATATCCTCAAGGTTGATACCTCCAAAAACAGGCTCAATCATTTTCACAGTCTGTACTATTTCATCCACATCTTTTGATGGTATACAGATTGGAAACGCATCAACCCCTCCAAAGGCTTTAAACAACACAGCTTTTCCTTCCATAACCGGAAGTGCTGCTTCAGGACCAATATCCCCAAGTCCTAGAACTGCAGAACCATCTGTTACAACTGCAACCATATTGCTTTTTGCTGTATATTTATATACATCTTCTTTAGTCTTATAAATTAGTTTACAAGGTTCCGCGACCCCTGGCGTATAAGCTGTAGATAAGTCATATTTAGACTGTACCGAAACCTTGCTTGTTACTTCTATTTTGCCTTTCCACTCTTCATGCAGCCTTATTGCATCTTTTAATACACTCATTTTTTAAAATTCCTTTCTTTTTAGAAATAAACACTTTGGACTTAGCCCAAAGTGTTTAAATATTATTATTACTATTTATGCGCTGCTTTCTCCATAGCCTCAATCAGCGGCAATCTCTTCCCGGATAAATATCGTACCATTGCGCCTCCAGCTGTACAAACATAGTCAATATTTTTAATATTAATGAATTTTTGTGAAGCGCTTACAGTATCTCCACCACCTATTACAGAATATCCTTCAGCTTCTGAAATCGCTTCCCAAATTGCTTTTGTGCCGTTTTCAAAGAGCTTCTCTTCGTAAACACCTGGGGGGCCATTTACAAAGATAGTATTTGCCTCCTGAATAATTGTTCTATATTTTTGTATGGTTTTTTCTCCGATATCCATAAACATTTCTTCCAGAGGTAAATGGTTTACATCAACTTCTTTTCTTTCTCCATTCTTTGCATAAGCTAGATCTTCCGGAAATTGGATTTTATCAGGATAATCATTTAAATATTCTTGTGCATCCTTTACAAACACGTCTAAGCCACGATCTTTTATAAATTTCTCTTTAGTATTTCCAAGTTTTATCCCTTGTGCCCAAAGCATAATTTCTCCTGTAATGCCACTGGTGATAATTTTATCTGCTGTTTCATTTTCCAGTACCTGCTTCATCATGCCAAAAGCATCTGAAATTTTTGCACCGCCTAAAACAAATACACATGGTTTTTTAGGGTGTTTCATTACATTATCTAAGGCACTCACTTCTTGAACCATTAATTCACCTGCAGCTGCAGGCAATAATTCCTGAAAAGCAACCATAGAGGGTGCATTTCGATGTGCAGCTGCAAATGCATCATTGACATAAAAATCAAATAATGGTGCCAAAGTTCTTACTAGATAGGTATTTAGCATTTCTTCTGCTTTTAGCTTCACGGCACTTTCAAAAGTCGATATCTCTTCTGTAAGATATCTTAAGTTCCCCAGAAGAATCACTTCACCAATCTGAAGTTGCTTGACCGCTTGCTGTGCAGCAGGGCCGCAAACATCGTCTATATATTTTACTTCTCTTCCTAAATAGTCAGTAAGCTTTTCAGCATGCTCTTCTAAAGAAATAAGGTTTTGATAATCCAGTGTATCTCCTTGATGAGCAATAATCGCCAGTTTGGCGTTTTTACCTAGGATTTTTTGAATAGTTGGGATACTTTTCTTAATTCTGTTCTCATTTACAATCTTTTTTGTTGCCGGATTAATAGGAGAATTTATGTCTACTCTTAACAAAACTGCTTTTCCATCGTAATTAAATTCATCGATGCTTTTTATTCTCATTTTTTCCATGCTCCCAAATCAAGGTACTTATTGGTTGCGTCTACCGCTTCAAGTCTGTCAGACTGCATGTTAAGAGCAGCTCTGATAGCATCCATGGTTTCAGGAATTGTTACAGATTCTTGAGGGATATGAATTCCAAACATAATATCTCTTCCCGATTTTACAACTGTATCTTCCCAAATAGCTATTTCATAAACATCTCCTCGAGGTTTTCCTAAATCTCTAGCATACCTAAAGATTGAAGCATTCCCCAAGAATCCGTCTTTTAGACTTACGACTCTAATTCTGTCATGTCCTAAGAATGCTTCAAGGGTCTCTTCAGCGGAAATATCTTTTTTTGGTGTTGCTACTACAGTAATAAAATGTCCATGGGTAATAGGGGTATGAACCAAGATACCTGTTGCATCAACGTGAGGCATAATGGTCATAAGGTCTACTGCTTGATGATTTGGCGCTTTATCTACCTGCAATGCATTTGTCAATCCTCTGTGATAGTCTCCCGGATCAGCTACTCTTCTTACAATTGTAATGGCTACTTTTTCTATACCTACAATTCTATCTAAGCAATCTACTGCTCTAATTAATCCAGTAGTATTGCATGAAGTTAATTTTAGATAATCAGCGTTCAACCCTTTTTCATAGTTTGCATAGCCATGAAAGAAAACATCCGCAATATCATTCTTTTCACCGCCTTGAAATACGGCTTTTATGCCGTACGCTTCATACAACTTTTTATTTTTAGCACCGACACCACCAGTAGTTGCATCAAGAACTATGTCAACATTATTCAGAACATCTTCCATTAATCCTGATACAGGAATTCCTGCTGTTTCAAGATTGTCTTTTGCTTCAGGAAACGCTGCATATAATTTGTATGGCATACCTTTTTCTACTAATGCCCTCACACTTAACGTAGGTGCTGCATCCACTACACCCACAAGCTCCATATCCCCTTGTAGTGCCACTCCATCCGCGAGTCTTTGCCCTATAACGCCGTAACCGACAACTAACACTTTAACCATTATTTTTTCCTCCTTATAATAGCTTTGGCCTTATGCCATAAGGTTTTTTGAGTTATTCTAAAGTTTTATAATTCTAAGCATTTAGATACTTATTAATTGCTGCTTCCATGATGTCAAAACCTGCATTTAATTGCTCGTCTGAAATCACAAGAGGCATTAACAATCTGATTGTATTACCCATATATCCTGCACTTTTTAAGATTAATCCATTTTGGACACAATCTTTTAGAATAAAATCTACAGCTTCTTTATCATGCTCTTTAGTTTCTAAATCTTTAACGAATTCGATGCCAATCATGGCCCCTAAACCTCGTATGTTTCCAATAATCCCGGATTTATCAGCCATTTTTCCAAGTCTGTCCATACATATTTTATTTATTTCTAATGCTCTTGCAGACATATTTTCTTCTTCCATTACATCTAATGCAGCCATAGCAGATGCAATTGCAACCGGGTTTCCTCCATAAGTACCACCAAGTTCTCCAACTGCACAACACTCCAGTATTTCTTCTCTTGCAGTAACTAAAGCAAGCGGAAGGCCGGCGGCAACAGATTTTGCAGTTGTTACAATATCTGCATAAACACCAATTTCTGCCCAATAATCACAAGTAAGTGTTCTACCGGTTCTACACCAACCTGATTGAATTTCATCAGCAATTAATAAAATATTGTTTTCGTCACAAATTCTTCTTAATTCCTTTATGAATTCAATAGGAAATACGGTAAAGCCACCTTCCCCTTGAACAGGTTCTAAAATAAAACATGCAACGTCGTCTGGGTCTACATAAGTTTTTAACATCGTCTCTAATTTACCTACGTAGTATTGAACAGCTTCTTCTTCTGTAACTCCTTTTGGCAATCGATACATATCTGGAAATTCAGCTCTATAAATGCCATCCGTACTTCCCATAAATCCTTTTCCATAAGGCTTCACAGTTGCGTTCATAGCCATAGTGAAAATTGTTCTTCCATGGTAAGCATTTGTAAATGTAATAACACCTTTTTTTCCTGTGAATTTTCTTGCTATTTTCACCGCATTTTCAACTGCTTCTGCACCGGCATTACAGAAAAAAGTTCTTTTTTTGAAATCTCCCGGCACAATTTTATTTATTCTTTCAGCCAAATCACCAAGCTCTTTGTAATGAATACAGTTTGCTTGTGGGTGCGCATATAAAGCCAATTGATCTTGCGCAGCTTTTACGATTTTAGGATTTGAATATCCAACATTCATTACGCCGATGCCTGCTACAAAATCTAAAAAAATATTGCCGTCAACATCTTGAATCATACAACCTTCTGCTCTTTCTATAGCGGCTGGTGTACCACATGCAACTGCAGTTGCAGTTTCTGCTAACCTTTTTTCTATTATTTTTTTTGATTTTGGTCCAGGTAATTCTGTAATAACCTTAGGCAAACTTTCTTTTAACATTTCTTAACCTCCTAGTATTGATTCAAAATATTAAATATGGAATTTACAATTTATAAGAGCAACCTTTGTGCCAAAAAAAATAAGCCTTGAAACGACATTGATTTTTCAATGTTTTCAAAACTTACTATTTACAAATATAATTTTATCTTGCCCCTACGGTTATCCATAAATGGATACATCTATAAACAAATTGTTGATTTCATTTATATTTATAGTGTTCCATGACTATCCAACAACGGATATAAGTTATTTATTTTTGGATACATTTCCATCGTCTTTGTATCCTTTAATATATTTTTGTAGTTTTCTTACGGCACTCGATTGTCCTATCCCTAAAGCTTGTGACATTTTTACCGTTGACCTGTATTTCTCATATGCGACTTGTATAATTTGTTGTTCATAATCTTCTAGCATTTCTTTCAGGGTTTTCTTTTCATCGTATTCCGCAGCTAGATTTCTTATATGCTCTGGAAGATTTA
>JAKSCF010000596.1 GCA_022360735.1 Clostridia bacterium | reverse complement strand
TCTTCAACATAAATAAAATCTTGTATTGGTTCTCGGTTTTGGCATATGGTTATTTCATTATTAACAATAGTCTGAAAAAATGTAAATGCAATGCTGTTTTTATCATTGCTAAATTGTCTTGGTCCATATACATTGGAAAGTCTTAGGATCACAGTATTCAGTCCGTATATATCATTATAAAACTTACAGTATTTTTCTCCAACCAATTTATTCAAGCCATCTTCAGAAATGGGATTGCATTTCTCTTGTTCATCCACACGAGTTTTTGTAGGATTTCCATAAACGGATGCAGAGGAAGAAAATATAAATTTTTTAATGTTGTGCTCCTTAGAAAGAGACAACATATTGACGAGTCCCAATATATTGGATTTAGAATATTCATCATATTGATCAAAATTATTTTGAGCAGCCAAATGAATGACGACATCAATGGAATTGTTAGCAAAAATTTCTTTACATCTTTCATCTGATGCGTCAATGTTAAAAAATGTATGTTTTATATTAAGATTCTCTTTTTTACCAAAAGATAGGTTGTCAATTATATATATGTCGTGTCCTTCTTTATGGAATCTTTCAGCTGTATGTGAGCCTATAAAACCATATCCTCCGGTTATTAATATTCTCATACATTTGCTCCTATGATATAAATGGAATTTTTTTTTTTTTTTTTTTAATTGTATTGATATATACTTATATATTATATAATAATTCAATATATAAGTCTATTAATGTAGAAAATTGCTAACACAATTAATTTTATAGAAATAAAGCTATTCTTAAATACATATATACGTTTATATATACTTGTCCATATAATTATATGCCTAGTTTTGTATATAGCATGATATATTGTGTATTAATGCAAGAGGAGAGAAAAATGAGAAAGATGTGGATACTTTTTTTAGTTTTACTATTGTTATTCATTCTATTAGCAGATATTGTTAACGATTTATATATACCGAAATGCACTTTAGCTTTTAAAGAGTGTAATACAGAAATTAATAACCCTAAACGAGGTTTCTATATACAAATATTCAGTGATGAAGAAGATCGTTTAATAGACTTAAATAATGATAATGTTAAAATAGCACTTGTTGCATATGACATAGAAGCGTATTTGAATGGTAAAATTTCTAAAGAAAAATTAAAAGAGTTAGAAATAATATTAAATGAAGTCAGGGAGCATGATATGCATATTGTATTTAGAGCTGCATATGGATTCGATCCGGAATACAAAGACCCTGAATCCATAGATATTATTTATACCCATATAAAGCAAATAGCACCGATTCTAAATGCAAATAAGGATATTATTTTAAGTGTGCAGGCTGGATTTATAGGCCCATGGGGAGAGTGGCATAGCAGCGAATATTTTACAGCTGATGAAAAAGAAGTTAAGTTAAGGAACCAAATGTTATCCGTTTTGCTTGAGTATTTGGATCAGGATATAGCTGTGAATGTTAGACGACCAAGATTTATTAGAGATGCGGTAGATGCGGGTATATCAAAATCAAGGCTAGGATTACACAACGATGCCCTGTTATCTAATAATGACGATATGGGAACTTATGATGATACAGGCTATACGAGAGAAGAAGAACTGGCATGGGCTAAGGCCAATATTTCGCATGGCGTAAATGGTGGTGAAATGCCGTTAGTCAGCGATTATTCTATAGTTGACAATGCTATAAAAGAAATGAAAAGCCTCCAGATCACCTACTTAAATTGCAGATACAATACCGAAGTATTGGAGGAATGGAAAACTGTAGAATATCACGGGCAAACCGGTTTTGAATATATTAAAAATCATTTGGGATACAGATTATATTTAGGTGAAGTTGTATTGTCAAAGTATATAAAGAATAATAGAGAGTTTAGTTTAAAAGCAGTTATCCATAATTCTGGGTTTGCTCCTATTGATAATGGGAATAATCTGTTTTTAATTATGAAAAGAGGGAAGAAGATTGTGTTTCAATCTATTTTAGAAGGTGATCTTTCTTCAATAAATGGTGGTATGGCAAAAGAATTTATGGTTAATGCCTCCATAGATGATTTGTTGGATATGGATAGTAAAGAGGATATATTAGTTGGCATTTATATAGCTAAGACTGATACGGCAATTCCTAATATGGATAATTCAATTAATAATATTAGTGAAATTAAATTAGCAAATTTAGATTTAATATACGAGGAAGGGATCAATTTTTTTGCTAAATATAAATTTGACAAAAAAAAGTATTTGTTAGATATAAATCCTAGCAGCATTTAGTTGACTTAAATGCTCAAACATTATATTATAGAAACAAATAGGAAGGTTTTTTATACTCACTGAATGAAAAGCTATTCCACTGAGAGGAATGAGGATGTGCAATCTGTAGATAGAATAACCAATATTATTCATGTATTAAGTCAAGAAAATAGAGGGTTATCCATTTCCGAGATTAGTAATAAAACCGATTTATCTCCAAGTACGGTGCATCGTTTACTGAAATCATTACAAGATAAGAACTACGTTGTTCAGGACGATGAGAGTAAAAAGTATAAATTAGGATTGGAAATATTAAGGGTGGCGATACATCTTTTAAATAATAACAATGTGGTCAATATTGCAAGAAAACATAATGAAAGTTTAGCTGAGAAGTGTAAGAAGATGGTATTTTTATCCGTAATTGAAAATGATCGTGTGATATGCGTGGACACAGCTACCACTATTAAAAGCACCAGTCAATTTTACGTACGTATTGGTTCAGAGATGCCCATTAATGCCAGCGCATCGGCTAAAGCCATTATTGCCTATCAAGATGATGATTATATTAGAAAGTTACTAAATAAAAATGAATTAAAAAAATATATGGATAGAACAAAAGTTGATTGTGAAGAGATCATGAAGGAATATAAAGAGATTGCAAACGAAGGACTGGCCATATGCGATGAAGAAATGGAGGTTGGCGTACAAGCGATTGCTTCTCCTATTCGGGATTATAGGGGCAATGTAATAGCCAGCGTATCCATTATTTTAACCAAATCCAATAACGTTATTGAAAAAGATATTATAGAAAGTGTAAAGGCTTGCAGTGATCAAATCTCACAAGAATTAGGTTTTATTATAGTGAAACGATAGTTAAACGGTAGTGTAACAATAGTGGAACGATAGTTTAACTACTGTTCAACCATTGCTCAACTATTGTTTAACCATCGTTCAACCATTGTTAACCCATTGTTAAACCAAAGGAGGGGGAAGTATGATATGGGATCATGTTATTAAAAACGGAACCATTGTGACATCAAAAGAAGAGTACAAAGCAAATATCTATATCAAGGATTCAAAGATTTCAGCCATTTCAGCTATAGAACTTGACGGAGAGGCAAAAGAAATCACTGATGCAACCGGGATGCATGTTTTCCCGGGATTTATCGATACCCATGTTCACTCCAGGGATAAAGGCAGTGAACATAAAGAAGACTTTTTTCATTCTACCATGGCGGCTGCAGCTGGAGGGATTACCATGGTATTTGAAATGCCAAATGCGATTCCGGCTGTATGCAATGTAGAAAAATTTAAAGAACAGGCAGAAAATTTATCCCAAAAAGCTCATGTGGATTTTGCGATGTGGGGAATATGTTTAGGTGATTTAAATAATGAGGATTTACAAGATTTAAATCATGCAGGTGTCATCGCCTTTAAGTTTTTCTGGGGGTATGCTGTCAATAAAAACACCTATCAGTTGGTCTATAACTATAAACCGAATATGAAAGATGTGATTCCACCGTTTCACGATGGGGAAGTGTATAAGATATTTAAAGCAGTTGAAAAGACGGGTAAACAACTGGCAATCCATGCTGAAAATGCTGACCTGATTCAGACATTAACCAGTGAACCGGAGCTCATTGATGATGCATTAGGAGAATATGATCGCTTTGTAGAGTCCAGGCCGGTGATTGCAGAAGAAACGGTTATACAAACTGCCGTATCCTTCTCTAAAAAGACCAATTGTCCGTTACATATATTACATGTAAGCTCTAAGGATGGAATAGATGCGATTCGTATGGCTCAGGAGAAAGGGTTAAGCGTAACAGCAGAGACTTGTCCTCAGTTTTTGTATTTAAACCATTTGTCTTTTGATGCATTAGGGCCAAAGATAAAGGTTTACCCGCCGGTGAAATACAGAGAAGATCAGGAAGGTTTGTGGAAAGGTATCCATGATAAAACCATTTCTTTGGTATGCTCGGATCATGCTCCTCATACTCAAGAAGAAAAAACAGGTGGACTTCATGAGATTCCGGCAGGTATGTGCGGCGTAGAGACGCTGGGACCTTTGATGATAGATGCTGTTAGTAAAGGCCGGATAACAAAACAAGAACTGGCTGCATTGCTTTCAGAAAATCCGGCTCAATTGTATAACATCTATCCGAGAAAAGGGTCAATGCAAGTAGGATCAGATGCAGATTTTACAATCGTTGATTTTAATAAAAATATGGTGATTCGAGAAGAAGCTTTGCATAGTAAAAGTAAGGTAACAGCTTTTGATGGTTTTGAAATACAAGGAAAACCGGCAGCCACTATTGTAAGAGGTTTTACAGTAATGAAAGACGGTAAAGTAACTAACGAAATAAAGGGCGAACTCATCAAGCCATAAAGAGAGGAAAGATTGAAATTGAAAGAAAGCGTATCATTTGTTGTAACAGGAGACAGCTTTATAACAAGACGAAATATGCAGAATAAAAGTCAATCTTTTTATGAACTGAAAGATATCATTTGTAAAGGGGATGTAAAATTTACTAACCTGGAAGTGACAACCCATGATTTTGAAGGCTACCCTCATGCCTTTAGCGGAGGCACCTGGGCTATTGCGGAACCTAATGTATTAAAGGATATCAAAGCGTTTGGTTTTAACTTGGTGAATTGTGCCAATAATCATGCCATGGATTATTCTGAGGGGGGTCTATTGGCAACGATTGAACATCTAAAACAAGAAATGCTTCCTTATGCAGGCATAGGAAAGCATCTGGCAGAAGCTTCAAAACCTGCTTATATTGAAACAGAGAACGGACGAATTGCCCTTGTGGCTGCAACGACTACTTTTCATGAATCATGGATGGCAGGGGAGCAAAGAAAAGATATGAAGGGACGCCCGGGGGTTAATGGGCTAAGAATCAATAGCGAATATACAGTTGAAAAAAAGTATTATGACAGCTTAAAATCTTTAGTCCGTAGGATTGATATCAACGCTCAGTATAATCTTGATGTGAAAGAAGGCTTCGCAGTTGAGAAAGAAAATGTTTTGAAATTCGGTCAATATGATTTTGTTGAAGGAACAGAAAATAAAAGCTATCGATATCCTCATAACCAAGATAAGACTAGAATCATCAAATCCATTATGGAGGCTAAGCGGCAAGCAGATTTTGTTCTTGTAAGCATTCACAGTCATGAAATGGAAGATGAGGATAAGAGTAAGCCTGCAGAATTTATGAAGCAATTTGCAAGAGAATGTATCGATGCAGGGGCATGTGCCATACTTGGTCACGGGCCGCATATTCTAAGAGGTATTGAGATTTATAAGCATTGTCCTATATTTTATAGTTTAGGGAATTTCATATTCCAAAACGATACGGTAGCCTATTTACCGGCTGATTTTTATAATAAATACAGCTTATCGGGCGACTGCGACGTGGCTGAGGCACTTCACGTTCGCAATAAAGATAACACCATCGGCTTAGGCGTTAACCCATATGTATGGGAATCAGTTATTGCTCATTTTGTTATGGATATCCATGGATTAAAATCCATTGAGCTTTACCCCATAGACCTTGGCTTTGATTTACCACCCTATAGGCGAGGATGGCCGGCATTATCACATAACGAAAGAATAGTAGATAGATTGGCACAGCTTAGTGCTGAGTTTGGAACCAAGATTGTTACTTCTGAAGATGGAGGGATGATTAAGTTGTAATTGCAATGATTACAGGTAGTGGTATAGCTGCAATCATTGTTGAATAATTACAAAATCTATTATTATTAAAAGAGGAGGAGAAAATGAAATTAAAGGGCAAAAAATTAAGATTTCTAATGGCGATGCTTGTATTGGTATTAGCTGTAAGCGTAGTGGGATGTGGCGGTGAAAAAGCGCCAGAAGATACTGAAGGCGGAGACGCAGAAGCACCTGAAGAAAAAATATCCATAAAGTTCAGCCATAATCAACCGGTTGAAAGTCCGGAACACGTTGGTGCTTTAAAATTTAAAGAGTCGGTAGAAGCTATTGACCCGAGAATTGAAGTTGAAATTTATCCCGCATTGCAACTTGGCAGTTTAAGAGAGCAAGTTGAAGGCACTCAAATGGGCGTTATTAACATGACCATGCAGCCAATTGCAGTAGTTACGCCTTTTGTAGACGATATCAAAATGATTGACTTCCCATATTTATTACCAAAAGATACTGAGAAGGTATTTGCATTCCTAGACAGCGCCCTTGGGCAAGAATCATTAGACAGACTAGAAGCAGGACAATTCAAAGGTTTAGGATATTGGTTCGGTGGATACAAACTGTTTACAACTAAAGACGTTGAAGTGCGTATGCCGGCTGATTTTGAAGGTGTGAAAATGAGAACAATGGAATCTCCGCTTTTATTATCTCAATATCAAGCTTGGGGAGCTACACCAATTCCTCTTCCATACGCAGAGCTTTACAATGCACTACAGCAAGGCGTTGTAGATGGAAACGAGCAGCCTATCCAGACGATTTACTTAAACAAATTCCATGAAGTACAAGGCAACATTATCCAAAGCTATCACGGAACGATGATGTATGTTGTCATGGCGAACAAGCCTTGGTTTGATGGCTTAGATGAAACAGCTCAAGCTGCAATCATTCAAGCCGAGAAAGACGGCAGAGAGGCAGAGCGTGTTGCATATGCTGAAAGTGAAGCAGATTATACGAATAAAATTATAGAATCCGGTGTTAACTTCTATGCTTTAACAGATGAAGAAATCAATGCATTTAAAGAAGCATCTCTTCCTGTTTGGGAAGAGCATGCAACAACAGATTGGCAAAAAGAATATCTTGAAAAAGTTAAAAAAGCGCTTGAATAGACATTCATGAGTAGGTAATGGATACAGAGCTGGAAAGTTTTGTGATAATTTTCCAGCTCTATAATTTTTACATTTATGATTAGAAGAATATGTCAACTTAGTAAAAACCAGTTGTTAATTTTAGACGGATTAACCTTAAAGGTGGTGAAAAGATGAAAATATTAGCAAAGATTGAAGAAACCTTAATTGGCATTCTATTATTGGTTGCTACCATTGTATTGTTTGCAAATGTAGTATTACGTACCTTTAATCATAGCACAGTGTGGGCGGAAGAGTTTATACGCTATGCAATGATATGGATAACTTTTATTGGGTCGGCTATTTGTTTTAGGAAGAATATTCATTTTGGAGTGGATGTTATTTTAAGAATCCCCAGCAAATTATTCGTAAAAGTCATTAAATGCTTGATTATCATATTATCCGGACTGTTCTCCTTTTATGTTTTGAGATATGGCATACAGTTAACTTTGTTTGCAAAGGAAATGGGACAAATTGCTCCGGCATCACAGATACAGCTTTATTTAATATATATGGTTTTACCTATTGGGGCAGCATTGTCCATCATCTATCTTGTAAGAAATTTAATTTACACCATAAAGGATATAGAAATTAATCCACCAGAAGAGATACAAGAAGAGAAATAGATCATCCAATAGAATCAATGAAGAAAGGAGTAACGCAATATGATACAAGCATTAATATTATTTGCAATTATTTTACTATTAAGCGGAACGTCCATATATGTATCCCTTGGATTAGCCAGTTTTGGAGCCTTAATATTTTTTAGTGATATTCAGCCGATGATTATGATACAAAGGTTTTTTGGTGGTATCGATAAGTTTGCATTAATGGCATTACCATTCTTTATTTTAGCAGCAAACCTAATGGATACAGGAGGGTTATCACGACGTATTTTAATATGCGCTAAAGCTCTGGTGGGTCATATTTCAGGAGGTTTAGCCATGACAACACAGGTGTCATCCATGTTCTTTGGTGCTTTGTCCGGTTCAAGCCCGTCAACCGTTATCGCCATTGGAAAGGCCATGTACCCAGAGCTGGTTAAGGCAAAATATCCCCCTTCATTTGCAGCCGGATTATTGGCATCCTCCGGATCAGTCGCTTTGATTATACCGCCAAGTATTACATTGATTGTCTATGCTTCTGTAACAGGTGTATCCGTAGGAGCTCTTTTCATGGCCGGTATCGGAGCCGGAATCGTTTACGGATGCGCTAGTTTAATCTATATTTATTATTATTCTGAAAAACTGGGTGTACCCAAGGATAAAAAGGCATCCTATACCGTGTTAATGAGAAGCATTAAAGACGCTTGGTGGGCGTTACTTGTTCCTGTTATCATATTAGGAGGCATATATTCAGGTATTTTTACGCCAACAGAAGCAGCAGGCGTATCCGTTATCTATGCTGTATTCATTGGTAAATTTGTCTATAAAGAGTTGACCTTTAAAGGAATATTTGAAGCCTGTAAAACTTCTGCCGTAACATGTGCTCAGGTTCTGGTATTGGTTGCTGCAGCCCAAGCCTTGGGATGGATGCTGACAGTAGGCCAAGTACCCCAAACCATTACAACAAGTGTTTTGGGCAGCATTACATCAAAGGTATTATTTTTATTATTATTAAATATTGTGTTACTGGTATTAGGCATGTTTATGGAAGGTATTGCAGCGATTATAATCATTACACCGCTTATTTTCCCAATCATAGGGACACTGGGGATTGATCCTGTTCATTTAGGCGCTATTATGATATCTAACCTAGCAATTGGTATGTTTACACCACCTTTTGGTATGAATATTTTTGTAACCAGTTCTATTACCAAGCTGGATTTAGTAGAAATGCTGCCGGGGATAGCAAGATTCTTTGTTGTGGATGTGATTGCATTAGCACTGATTACTTACATACCACAAATTTCATTGTTTATCCCTAATCTATTAAAATAGATGTAGAGAGAAGGTTATAAAATGGGAACACCAAATTTAGAAGTGAATATTGGTCATATAAGATGTAAGAATCCGGTGCTGCCGGCCTCAGGAACCTTTGGGGTAGAATCTGCGCAATTTATTGATGTGAGCCGTTTAGGTGCCATTGTACCCAAGAGCGTTACCTTAGAGCCCAGAGAGGGGAATCCACCACCGAGAATAGCAGAGGTTGTAGCAGGACTTATCAATTCCGTAGGGATTCAGAATAAAGGGGCTCAGCATTTTGTAAATGAATTGGTGCCTTTCTTTCAGCAATTTGATACGCCTATTATTGCCAGTGCTTCCGCTTATTCCATTGATGAATTTAAAAGGATTGCAGAGATATTTAATCAATGTCCTCATATAGATGGTATTGAGCTGAATATATCCTGTCCTAACCTGAAGGAAGAAGGACGATCATTTGGAATGAGTTGTGAAGCCTCCTACCAAGTGGTAAAAACGGTTAAAGAAAATTCGGATAAAGTTATTATCCCTAAGCTCAGCCCAAATGTAACCGATATTGCTGAAATTGCCCTTGTTTGTCAAGAAGCAAAGGCGGATGCTTTAACCGTAGCCAATACTTTAACCAGCATGGCCATCGATATTGAAACAAGAAAGCCCAAATTAGCCAATATTGTAGGCGGTTTATGCGGTCCTGCCATCAAACCTGTTGTTGTTCGTATGGTATGGCAGGTTGCAAAGGTTGTAGATATTCCCGTTATCGGTGTAGGCGGAATATCCAATTATAAAGATGCGATTGAATACTTTATTGCAGGGGCAACGGCGGTACAGGTAGGCGTTGCCAATTTGGTGAATCCTCATGTTATGATAGGCATAATAGAAGGTATTGAAAAGTTTATGATAGAAAAAAGTATAGATAATATGGACGATCTGATTAAGTCCATTGTTATGGAATAAGATAATGTGGGTGATGAAATGGAAGTAAATATTAGTCGATTTATCGATGAGTTAACTAAAATCAACCAAATAGGTTATAGGGCGAATCATGGGATTACCCGCCTTGCTTTTTCACAAAAGGACATGGATTTGCGAAAAGAAAAAAAAAAAATGTGTCAAGAGTTGGATCATGAGATTATGGAGGATGGAGCAGGTAATATATGGGCAAGAAAAGAAGGCACAGATAGTAGTTTGCCATCCGTTTTAGTAGGATCCCATGTGGACAGCGTTCATGATGGGGGCGGCTATGATGGGGTTTTAGGTGTTATGGCCGGTTTAGAAGTCATTCGAATGATAAAAGAAAATAATATAGAGAATAAAAATCCTATTGAAGTGGTGGTCTTTTCAGTTGAAGAATCCAGTCGGTTTAATATTTCTACCGTAGGGAGCAAATTGATAACAGGAAAGATTAAAGGCAAACATCTAAAAAATTATTATGATGAAGCGGGTATCAGTTTATATGATGAGATGGTAAAAAGAGGTTGTAAGCCTGATGATGTAGAGTCAGCTAAGAAAAAGCTCAGTGAAGCTAAAGCTTTTTTTGAGCTTCATATTGAACAGGGCCCTGTCTTAGAGAATAAAGGGATTAATATCGGTGTTGTAGAAGGTATTGCTGCGCCTACAAGGCTAAAAGTTAAAGTCATAGGAAAGACAGCCCACTCAGGAGCTTGTCCAATGGATATGAGAAGTGATGCTTTAGCCGCGGCCGCAGAGATCATCTTAGCCGTAGAAAAGGCCGGTAATGAGGAAGCAGGTAAAAGAACTGTAGCAACAGTTGGAAAATGCAATGTTATTAATGGTGCCATGAATATTGTGCCTGGAGATGTGGCCCTTTATGTGGATATCAGAGGCATCAAAAAAGATAGTGTTATTAAATGTTATGGAACCATTCAATTAGCAATTGACCAGATCTGTAAAAATCGTGGATTGAAATACAATACTGAGATACTTTGTGATGAAAACCCTGTAGCTTTGGATAAGGATTTGAATTATCTGGTAAAGCAAAGTTGTCTTGATCTGGGATTATCTTATGAAATCATGCAAAGTGGTGCAGGACACGATACCATGAATATTGCCGATGTGGTAAAATCAACCCTTATTTTTATTCCTTGTATTGATGGTGTAAGCCATAATAAGAATGAAGAGGTAAGGGCTTCTGATATTAAGAATGGGATACAGCTTCTTTATAAAATAGTGACCACCATGGCATGTTAGAACGTGTAACCATAGATAAAAGAGAGAAGGTAGCCTATGAAAATGTGTATAGGTAGAGTAATTGAAAATAAAAGAATAATAGAGGATTATTATCTGCTTACATTGGCATGTGAAGATATTGCCGGCTGTATTCAAGAAGGGCAGATTCTTCATGTCCAATGCGGTGATGAAGAGCAAAAGGACCCCCTTCTTAGAAGGCCCTTTAGCGTGTATCGTTTTAACAGAGATAAAGGGCAGATACAAATCATGTACCTGGTAAAGGGTAAAGGGACTCGTGTGATGACAACCTTTATTAAAGGTGAACATGTTAGTCTTATAGGACCTACAGGCAGTCACTTTAAGGTAGTAGAAGGCACTAAAGAGGACAGTCTTTTGATTTACGGAAGAGGTGTGGGCATCGCAGCCATTGTTTCTTTAGCAGAGAAAGCAAGAAGGCTAGAGAGAAAGACCATGGTGATCCTCAGTGGTAAAACGGATAAAAAAATTATTTCTAAGGATTATCTAGAAGCAATAGGGTGTCAAGTCATTGTTGTTCATGATGCAGACGGAACCAGCTCTGTTGAAAATATAGAGAAGATAACACGAGAAGCTTTAGAAAAGTATCATGTTAAAGGGCTGTATACCTGTGGCTCTAATCGCATTGGAAGATTATTTAAAAGAATATGTGATGAATATAATGTGAAGGGTTATATATCTGTAGAAGAACACATGGCATGCGGCATTGGTGTGTGTTTTGGCTGTATATGTAAAACCGCTCAAGGGCATAAAAGAGTGTGTACAGATGGCCCTGTATTTAATATAGAGGATATTGAGATATGAAATAATAATGCCGATGGTTTGAATAATGTACGCCCTAATGGTAAACATAATAATGTGTTATCAATAAAGGGAGTTGTTATTAAGCTTATTTATAGCATCAAAAGTGATACTGTATGTTATAAAATAGAATATCTTGACAAAAATCATTTGAATCGTTAATATTATATTAAGTTTGAATATATAACGCTATGAAAAGAAGAGTACTATGATACGTACATTAAGAGATAAGGTGTCGCGGCTGTAAGCACCTTTTGTAAACGGTTATAGGAAAACTACCTTGGAGCTGCTGCCTAGTAGACTATTCGAAAGGTATGCCGGTATATTTGAACTCAGATTATTCGTTTCCATGAATAATCTGAGTTAAGTAGTATATCGTTAAAGAGATGAAGTAATATAATGGGTGGAACCGCGAGCAAACTCGCCCCAGTTTTTGGGGGTGGGTTTTTTTATTGTAATAAAAATATATAAAATATGAATATATGGAGGAAATAGTGATGGAAAAAGTAAATATCACATTAAACGATGGTAGTGTTAAAACCTTTGAAAAAGGCGTATCACTTTTTGATATAGCAAAAGGGATACATCCGGCCTTGGCAAAAGAAGCCGTTGCTGCTGAAGTGAATGGGCATGTGGCAGGTATGTCCCAAATCATAGAAGAAGATATTGGACTCAACATACTTAAGTTTGACGCTGAGAAAGCTCAAGAAGTATTTAGACATTCCAGTTCTCATATTTTAGCGCAAGCCGTAAAGAAGCTGTATCCGGATGCAAAATTAGGGATTGGTCCTGCTATTGACAATGGCTTCTATTATGACTTTGATTTAGAACATCGTTTTACAGAAAATGATTTGGCAAAAATACAAAAGGAAATGGAAAAAATAGTATCAAGTGCTTTGGACATTAAAAGATTCGAACTTTCCAGAGAAGAAGCCATCCATTTAATGAAAGAAAAAGATGAACCTTATAAGGTAGAATTGATTGAGGATTTACCGGAGGATGCGGTGATTTCATTTTATCAGCAAGGTGATTTTGTTGATTTATGTGCCGGTCCCCATATGATGAATACCAAACAAATTAAAGCCCTTAAGCTGACCAGCGTTGCAGGTGCATATTGGAGAGGCAGCGAAAAAAATAAAATGCTGCAAAGAATATATGGCACATCTTTTCCAAAGAAAAAGCAGTTGGATGAGTATCTTAACTTATTGGAAGAAGCTAAGAAAAGAGACCATAGAAAGCTTGGAAAAGAATTGGAGCTATTCGTATTAAGGGATGAAGCACCTGGATTTCCATTCTTTTTGCCTAAAGGTGTCGACTTAAAAAATACATTGGTTGAATACTGGCGAGAGGTTAGAAAAAAAGGGGGCTATGTTGAAATTGAAACACCCATTATTCTAAATCGTCAGCTTTGGGAAACTTCCGGGCATTGGTTTCATTACAAAGAAAATATGTATACAACAACCATTGATGAACAAGACTTTGCTATTAAGCCTATGAATTGTCCAGGGGCTATGTTGGTTTATCAAAACAAAATGCATTCCTATAAAGAATTTCCATTACGTTATTCTGAACTGGGCAGGGTTCACAGACATGAATTGTCAGGTGCATTACATGGCTTAATGAGAGTTCGAGCTTTCACTCAAGATGATGCCCATATATTTATGTTACCGGAACAAATTAAAGACGAAATTAAAAACGTAACCGGTATAGTAGATGAGATCTATACAACTTTAGGATTTAAATACAATATTGAATTGTCTACAAAACCTGAAAAAGCTATGGGCTCAGATGAAGAATGGGGTTTGGCAGAAACTGCTCTCAAAGAAGCGTTAGATGAAATGGATATCCAATACAAAATTAATGAAGGGGATGGCGCATTTTACGGACCTAAGATAGACTTCCAGTTAGAGGACTGCTTAGGAAGAACTTGGCAATGTGCAACGATACAGCTGGATTTTCAGCTGCCTCAGAGATTTGATACTTCATATATTGGGCCAGATGGTGAAAAACATAGGCCTATCGTTATTCATACAGTAGCCCTTGGAAGCCTGGAAAGGTTTATAGGGATATTGATCGAGCACTTTGCAGGAAGATTTCCACTATGGCTGGCTCCGGTACAAGTAAAAGTTTTGCCTATTACAGACAAATTTAATGATTATAGTATGGAAGTTGTTAAACAATTAAGTGATGCAGGCATTAAAGTGGAAATGGATACTCGAAACGAAAAAATAGGATATAAAATAAGAGAAGCTCAACTTGAAAAAGTCAATTATATGTTAATTATAGGGGAAAAAGAAGTGACATCGCAGACTTTATCCATTAGATCCAGAGATGAAGGTGATTTAGGAAGCTTTGAGATTGGCAATTTCATTGATAAATTAAATGAAGAAATAAAAACTAAGTCTATAATTGAAAATAGTAAATAAATACAATAAGTAAGGGCGTACCATACGCCCTTACCAACTATCCACTACCCAACTTGTCTATGATAATGCTTTTTTATATATTTTAAATCGTGGGTCAGTTTTTAAAATGATCTCATCTATCTCTTCTTCAATTAAGGTCTCTTGTTCAAATAGATGGTTGGCCAATGCTGTTAAAATATTGTTATGCTTGGTTAGGATATTCAATGCATCCTTATAACATTCATCAATGATTGTTTTGACTTCATGATTCACATCAGTAAAGCAGTTACGGATAATATTTTCGTCGTAAATAATATTACCAAGCCGGCTCATTCCAAGTTCACAAACCATTTCATAAGCAATAGAATTTGCTTTTTTCAGATCATCTTTTGCTCCGGAAGAGATTTCATGAAATATGAGCTGTTCTGCGGCTCTTCCTCCAAAAAGTACTTTTACTTTTTGTTTCATTTCCATCTCAGTAATTAAAAAGCGATCTTCTTCAGGAACTTGAAGTGTATAACCCAATGCTTTTCCTCTTGGAATAATAGATATTTTACTGATACTATCCGTATTTAAATATTTAGCAACTAAGGCGTGACCCGCTTCGTGAAATGCTACTTTTTGTTTTTCTTTATGGGAAATAACAGCTGATTTTCTTTCCAGGCCGGCAATTACTTTTTCGATGGCTTCATCAATTTCTATATTTGAAATCAAATTTTTTCTGTACCGAACAGCTAGAATGGCAGCCTCATTGGCTATACTTGCCAAATGCGCGCCTGTCATACCGGATGTTTTTTTAGCAATATCTTTTACTTTAATCAGCTTATCCAATGGTTTATTATTTAAATGAACTTGTAATATCTCTTCTCTGGCTTTTATGTCCGGCCGGCCAACATATATTTGTCTATCGAATCTGCCGGGTCTAAGTAGAGCTTCATCCAATAAGTCAAGTCGATTGGTAGCTCCTATTATAATTACAGACTCATTGGTTTCAAAACCATCAATTTCGACCAATAATTGATTCAAAGTTTGATCCTTCTCATTATTAGTCTCATTGGTTCGCTTTGCACCAATAGCATCTATCTCATCGATAAATACTACGCTTGGAGACTCTTTCTTTGCTTTCTCAAATAATGTTCGAACTCTTTTTGCGCCTACACCTACGTATTTCTCAACGAACTCTGAACCGCATGCATTATGAAAGTAAGCACAGCTTTCGCCTGCAACTGCTTTTGCCAACAGCGTTTTTCCCGTTCCTGAAGGACCATGGAATAATATACCTTTTGGTAATTTAGCACCCATTTTCCTATATTGTTCAGGACATTTGAGAAAATCAATAATTTCCATTAATTCTTCTTTTACCTCATGTAAACCTGCTACTTCATTAAAGGTAGTTCTTGGGGATTTGATAGGCGACTCCTTTTTATCTGAAGATAAATCTTTTTTATTGTTTCGAACTCTTGCAGTCTCCGGTTGTAGTGAGGGATTGGGTTTCCCATAATACATCAGTAATACAACACAACACAAAATAAGAAAGATTAAATCAACAAAATTATTATATATATATGGAAAGTCAAAAACGAAATATCCAAAAATTGATACTACTGTATATACTAGGCATACGATAGAAAAAATAAGTATTATTTTTCTTTTCAAATTATCACCACCTTCTTTTTTTGTTAATGTTATTTTGTCCAATAAAAGTGATATAATAATTTCATATCAATATTTTTAAAAATAAATATTTTGGTTATTTTTCTTTTATTTTGAAATTTATTTAATGAAAATGTATTATTTTATTTTTTTAGAAAATATAAAAAATATTTTACAAAAAATCAATTGACAAAGCACACTTTTAGTGTTAGATTATTATAGGTATAAAGAAGAAGTATTTATCCGCTTCTCACCTTGCGGCAAAAAGCTAGTAAGGTAAATAAAATTCTAAATCTAAATCTTTTGATTTATAACGAAGCGGATTAGTTCCCGCTTTTTTTTATTCGTTTTTTCTAAAATTATAGGAGGTGCTTAAAGATTAATAAAGAACTTCAAATCAACGAAGAAATTCGTGATAAAGAAATCAGGTTAATAGATAACGATGGATCACAGTTAGGCATTGTTAGTGCAAGAGATGCACAAAAAATGGCTAATGAGAAAAAGCTTGATTTGGTGAAGATTGCTCCAAATGCTAATCCACCAGTATGTAAAATTCTTGATTACGGAAAATACAAGTATGAATTACAAAAGAAAGAAAAAGAAGCAAAAAAGAAACAAAAAACCATCAGTGTTAAAGAGATTCGTTTAAGTCCAATGATAGAAGATCATGATTTAAATGTTAAAGCCAATAATGCTAATAAGTTTTTAAAAAATGGGGATAAGGTTAAGGTGACACTTAGGTTTAGAGGCCGAGAAATGGGCTATGTTAAATCTGGGTATGGTCTTATGAAAAAATTTTCTGATATTGTTCAAGAACTAGGCATGGTGGAAAAGAAACCAGTACTTGAGGGTAGAAATATGATTATGATTTTGGCACCTAAAAACTAAAACATGTTGTTATGAGAGGAGGACTTATTATGCCTAAGATGAAAACTCATAGAGGGGCTGCAAAAAGAATTAAGTCTAGGAAAAGTGGTAGTTTAAAAAGAGCAAAAGCATTTAAAAGTCATATACTTACAAAAAAATCACAGAAGAGAAAGAGAAATCTTAGAAAAGTAGGTTGCGTATCATCTGCAGATATTAAAAGAATAAAAAGAGCTTTAGGAATATAGGATTACTGCTGAAGGAGGAGAAATAGATGGCAAGAGTAAAAAAGGCAATGAATGCTAAGAAAAAGCATAAGAAAATTTTAAAACTGGCCAAAGGTTTTTATGGTTCTAAAAGTAAAACTTTTAAAGCGGCTAATCCTGCAGTAATGAGATCACTGCGTTCTGCATTTGTAGGAAGAAAGCTTAAAAAGAGAGAATATAGAAGATTGTGGATTGCTAGAATCAATGCGGCTGCAAGAGTAAATGGCATTTCTTACAGCAAATTAATGAATGGTCTTAAGCTTGCTGGAGTAGAAATTAATCGTAAAATGCTTGCAGACTTAGCTATAAATGATGCCAAAGGTTTTAGTCAGTTAGTAGACGTTGCAAAAAACAAATTACAAGCATAAAAAACACCTGATAAAGAAGAACTTTTAAAGAAGTTCTTTTTTTATGCGTTAAATAAATATTCTATTCAGTATATTCCCATAAAAGAACACTTAATTGAAAACATTTCTTATTTTTCGTTCGACTTCTTATAATGACAAAATAATGAAAAAAGATGATATATAATTGCATATTGAAACGGCTTGTTGAATATTCTTATATAAGCGGGGAACTGTGTTCACTAAAGACAATAGAGGGATTATTCATGATTGAAATATATGCAGAGTTATTATTTTTAGAAAACCTATTTATTAATTATATTATCCTACTTATAGTCTCGAAAATATGTAGTGTTACAAAAAAGAAAAAGAGGCTGATTTTAGGTGCGGCCAGTGGAGCATTGTATGCGTTTGTTTTTTTTATACCGTCCATTCACTTTCTTTATTCTACTATTTTTAAGATGGCAGCATCTATTTTAATTGTTTTAATTTCTTTTTATCCTATACATTTAAAAGGATTTATTAAATTAATGGTATCCTTTTATGCCGTTAGCTTTGCTATCGGAGGCATGGTTTTGGGAGCGATATATTTTACCAGTATGAGTGGTTTGATAAAAAATAATATTTTTTATATTAATCAATTATCATACTTTAAACTCATTTTTTTAGTAATTTTAGGCTATTATATTTTAAAATATATGTCTTGTTTGTTTAAGGAAAAAATATTGAAAAAAACACTAAAAGTTAAGATCACTATAGAAATTGATAAAAAAACTACTTGTATAACAGGGCTTATAGACACAGCAAATTTTTTATTAGATCCTATTTCCCATACACCGGTAATCGTCGTAGAATTTTCTGCTCTAGAAGATTTTTTGCCTGAGATATTTAAGGACATACTGAAAAATAACGAAGATATAAGTACAATTCCGGATAAAATATATGAACTTGGATGGGGAAGAAGGATTCGCTTCATACCTTACTCTTCTTTAGGAGCTGAAACAGGGATGCTAATAGGTGTTAAACCTGATGTAATTTACATAGAAAAGGAAGAACAAAGTTACCAAGTTAATAATATCATCATAGGAATATACAATGGAAAAATTAAAATTCAAAGTGATGATGAATATTCAGCGCTGTTACACCCTGATATATTTAAGGAGGAAGCTTGTGTATGAGATTTAATAAGATTCAAATTGAGAAGGCTGTTGTGTTAACTGTAAGAAACATGGTTGTAAGTTTTCAGTTTTTGTGGAAAGAAAAGATATTCTATATTGGTGGAAGCGACATATTACC
>JAKSCF010000595.1 GCA_022360735.1 Clostridia bacterium | reverse complement strand
TCCTTTTTGAAGTTTTTTATTTTTATCTATGATTGGAATTGTAAAATAGAAAACAGAACCTTTGTTTTCCATAGAAACAACATTGATGTCACCTCCAAGTAATTGAGCAATATTTTTAGAAATTGCGAGGCCCAGTCCTGTTCCTCCAAATATTCTGGTGTGAGAGTCATCAGCTTGTCTGAATCTGTCAAAAATTACATTCAGTTTGTTACTGGGAATTCCGATTCCTGTATCTCTGACATAAAATTGTAACTTTTTTGTTTTTTCTCCAACATTTATGTTTTTCAATAATTTATATCCGAAATTAATTTCCCCTTCCTTAGTATATTTCATAGCATTTTCGATTAAATTGGATAAAACCTGTTTTAATCGATGAGGATCGGTATTTATTACAGAAATATTATCGGTTTCATTTTTATCCCAAATCAGTTTAATACTATCCTCATTTTGTTTTGTATTTATTTCCTGATAAGTCGCATTTATTTCGCTTAACAATTCATTAATATCAAAATCTTTATTCGATACACTAAGTTGCCCTGCTTCAATTTTTGCAATATCAATGATGTCGTCTATCAGGTTTAACAGTGTATTACTATTGCTGTTAATTAATTGGATGAACTCATCTCTTTCTTCAAATGTGAGCGATTCATCAGATAATAAACTTGAAAATCCCATGATCGCATTCATCGGAGTTCTGATCTCATGCGACATATTTGCCAGGAATGAAGTCTTTAAATTATCCGATTCTATGGCTTTTTCTTTAGTTAAAATTAATTCATTTTGAATTCTTTTTTGATCTGTAATATCATCTTTAATTCCAACAAAATGAGTGATGATTCCACTAATGTCTTTAATAGGTGCTATTTTGACTGATTCCCAATATAATTCGCCGCTTTTTTTACGATTTAGTATTTCACCAACCCATTCTTTTCCGGAAGTTATCGTAGTCCATAA
This sequence comes from Clostridia bacterium, assembly GCA_022360735.1. Next base: position 5,942 of record JAKSCF010000595.1, on the reverse strand, counting down.
ATCTTTGTAAACTTCATTAGGAGTGTGATTTGATTTTAATATATTGGTGCTTTTGCCTATAGCCTCTTCAGCAGTATATCCAGTTAAATAAATGAAATATGGATTAACATATTCAATGACTCCTTTTAAATCCGTAATTACAATGGAAGTTGGGCTTTGTTCCACTGCCTGGCTTAATTTTCTTAATCTCTCTTCTGAGGCTTTTTGCTGTGTAACATCCTTAAGTACTCCCTGAATTGCCGGTTGGCCATCTAATAGGATTTTACTTCCTAAGGTTTCTACTTCAATCGTTTCCCCATTTTTCTTTTTAGCCAGAAAGTTATAATGGGCAATTTTTTGTTTTCCGCTTATTCTGTTTTTAATGTTAATTAAAACCGTTTCCAGGGAGCTTTCATGGACTAATTCTGTGACATCAAGGCCATTTACTTCTTCTGCACTATTGTATCCAAATATATTTGCCATTTTTTTACTGCAGAAAAGAATTTTGTTGTCTTTAATGATATAGAGGCCTTGTAAGCTATTTTCAATCAGCTTTCTATACTTTTCTTCACTTTCTTTTAAACTTCTCTCAACTTCTTTTTGCTTTGAGATGTCAATAATCATCCCTTCTAATATTTCTTTTTTACCATCTTTATTAAAAATGGCTACTCCCTGCTCCCAAACCCATTTTATCTTTTTTGATTTGGTAATAATTCTATACTGAAGAGTGTATGATTTTTGATTGATATTTGTTTTCTCAATGGTTTTGGATATATATTCCTGGTCATCAACATGAATAATATCTTTGAATGCTAATTTTTTATTATCAATAAAATCAGAAGGAGGGTATCCTGTTAAATCAAAACAACCTTCACTGATAAATTTCATAGTCCAGTTTTGATCGTTTGAACAAATATATGCCATGCCGGGAAGGTTTGAAACTAAAGTGGAAAATCTTTTTTCTCTTTCTTTAAGAATCAATTCTGCTTTTTTCCTTTCGTCTATATTTCTGGATATCCCTAAAATACCAATAGGCTTCCCATTTTTGTTATAAATTCTTTTTGAAATTAATTCTACCCAGACTAAAGATCCATCTTTACATGTATGTTGTAGTTCTAATTTGTTAATGTATTCTTTAGTTCCCAGTTTTTCCTGTTCTTCCCTTTTTTTTATTGCAGCTTGAAGTTTCTCAAATGATTCTTTGGTCATAGAATCTTCAACTCTTTCTTTTAAACCTTCTTCAGGAGTAAGCCCTCTTAATTGTTTTATTGAAGGGCTGATGTAAACATGATTTCCAGCTTTATCCAAAATCCAAATATAATCCAATGAGTTCTCAGCTATAAAGCGGTATTTCTCGTGACTGTCCTCAATAATTTTAAGTAGGTCTTTATCAGGTTTTGCCATTTTATCGCTCATAAGAAAGAGTAGTTTGTTGCTAAATTTTTATTTATCAAAATTGAACTGAAGAGTTAAATTTTATTCTCAAAAAAGATACAAAAATATTTTTTGTATTTTATTAGGTATATTACTTAGCCTATTTATTCGGCTTTTATGATAGAAAGTTAATCAAATTTAGTTTTGAACTGAAGGATAAGTTGCCCTTATAGAAAGAATTTCCGAAGCAATTTCCTCTATTGACTTTCCACTTACTTTAATTATGGGCCATAAGGGTTGGCGATTATAAATGGAATGTGCATATAATAGTTCTTTACGAATATGAGGAAGTGAAGCGTAGTTTCCCGTAAGATTTCCCAGGTGTTCTTCCCGCACTGATCTTAATGTACTTAACTTTTGGGCAGTATTTGTTAAGCAAAACACTTTTTGCGGGTCTGCTTTGAAAAGTGCTTCAGGAGGCTCTATGCCGGATACAATGGGAATATTTGCAACAAACCAGCCTTTATATGCAAAATAAATACTTAGGGGAGTTTTAAAAGTTCTGCTAACACCTATCAAAATAATTTCTGCTTTGTCAAGTTGATGATGTCTTAGCCCGTCGTCATGAGTAAATGCAAATTGCATAGAATCAATTCGTTTGAAGTATTCCTTTTTTTGAGTATGAAATAAACCAGGTTTCTGATTGGGGTGGTTTTCAAACTGAATGCCTAATCGTGATAATAGGGGGCCCATTAAGTCAATGGTTTCAATATTCCTTTGGCGTGCTGCCCGAATTAAATAATGACGAACTTTGTCCTGAACAATTGTATGAAGAATAAATGCTTTAGCACATGCAACTTCATTTAATATTTGGTCAACTTCTTCCTGTGTTCTTAAGCCTGACCTGACTTTTACATCAATATCAATATTAGAAAATTGAGTTAATGCAGCGTCTAATGCTTGTTGGGCAGTTCGCCCTGTTCCATCCGATACTACAAAAACTGAATATTTCATAATATTAACTTAAATCTTTTAATGATTTAATGATAAAGGGTGGATCCGGGGCTGAAAAAACGGTATTACCGGCAACTAAAATATCAGCTCCTGATTTTATAAGCTTTGGAGCGTTTTCTAAATTTACTCCTCCATCTATTTCAATGAATGCTTTTGATCCGGTTTTAGTAATAAGTGTCTTTAAATCAATAATTTTTTTATAAGTGTTCTCGATAAATTTCTGGCCGCCAAAACCAGGGTTTACCGACATGAGTAATACTAAATCCAATTCAGTGATAATATTTTCCAACACATTAACGGGGGTATGTGGATTTAAAACAACACCGGTTTTAATGTCTAAAAGTTTGATTGCCTGTATTGATCTGTGCAAATGTGTACAAGCTTCATAATGAACAGTAATTATATCTGCACCTGCCTCTTTGAAATCTTTGAAATAACGATCAGGATCAATAATCATTAAATGAACATCCATTGGTTTTTTAGCATATTTGTTAATATGTTTAATAACGGGTTGACCAAAGGAGATGTTAGGAACAAAAACCCCATCCATTACATCAATGTGAAACCAGTCAGCTTCACTTTTGTTAATCATTTCGATCTCTCTTTCAAGATTTGCAAAATCAGCTGATAATAGAGAAGGTGCTATTAAATGGCTCATAATAAAAACTTATTTTTCAAATATAATATAAATTAAGAGACTTTTTTGAAGATAGTGATCATTAGTTGTTTGATAGTTATTCAATTGTTATTCAATTGTCATTCAGTTGTCATTCAGTTGTCATTCAGTTGTCATTCAATAGCCGTATTGAAAATCTAACAACCATAGAATACCTATCGAATGTCTATTGAATATCTATTAAAAAAGGCTGCCTTATTGAGACAGCCCTTTGATTTTATCCTAAATAGGTTTTAAGTATTTTGCTACGAGATGTGTGTTTCAACCTGCGAATTGCTTTTTCTTTGATCTGACGTACCCGTTCTCTTGTTAAGTCAAATTTTTCTCCAATTTCTTCCAGAGTCATCGGGTGCCCACCATTTAAACCGAAGTATAAGCGGACCACATCGGCTTCTCTTGGAGTTAAAGTAGAAACTGCACGATCAATTTCTTTTCTTAAAGAATCATATAATAATTCTGTTTCAGGAGTAATGCCTTCATCATTGCGAAGTACATCATACATATTATTATCTTCATCTTGTACTAATGGAGCATCCATCGATACATGACGCCCTGAATTCTTTACAGATTCTTTTACTTCATCTTCAGAACACTCAAGTAAGTCTGCAATTTCATCATGGTTTGGCTCACGTTCGTATTCCTGTTCCAATTTAGCATAAGCCTTATTGATCTTATTGATTGCTCCAATTTTATTTAAAGGTAAACGTACAATACGTGATTGTTCTGCTAATGCCTGAAGAATAGATTGACGAATCCACCACACTGCATAAGAAATGAATTTAAATCCACGTGTTTCATCAAAACGCTGTGCTGCTTTTATCAAACCTAAATTACCTTCATTAATTAAATCAGGTAAACTTAGTCCTTGATTTTGATATTGTTTAGATACCGATACAACAAAACGTAAATTAGCTTTTGTTAGTTTTTCAAGAGCTATCCTATCTCCCTGCTTAATACGTTGTGCTAATGCAACCTCTTCTTCAGCGGTGATTAGTTCAACTTTACCAATTTCCTGTAAGTATTTGTCTAACGAAGCGGTTTCTCGGTTCGTAACTTGTTTAGTAATTTTAAGCTGCCTCATTTTCTTCCAAAGTAGATTTTTAAAATCTTGATGTTTTACGATTAAACGATATCAGGGTTACAATTATTGTGGTTTTTTTTCCGGTTTTGGTAAAAGTACTTTTCTTGATAGTTTTAGTTTCCCTGTTTTGCTATCAATTCCAATAAGTTTTACTTCTACTTCATCGCCTACTTTAAATACTTTTTCAACATCATCAGTGCGCTTCCAATCTATTTCAGAGATATGAAGTAGTCCATCTTTTCCGGGAAGTATTTCAATAAATGCACCAAAGGCTGCAATATTTTTAACTTTTCCCATATACACTTCACCAACTTCCGGAACTGCAACAATTTGTTTTACTCTGTATTTAGCAGATTCGATATCTTCTTTATTGTTTGAAACAATATCAATAACACCCATATTGTCAATTTCTTCAATGACAATTGTAGTGTTCGTTGTTTCCTGAATTTCCTGAATGATTTTCCCTCCGGGTCCAATGACTGCTCCGATAAATTCTTTAGGTATTAGAATTTTTTCAATTCTTGGAACGTGATCTTTATAATCTTCTCTTGGTTCGGCAATTGTTTTTGCCATTTCTCCAAGAATGTGTAAGCGTCCCTGACGAGCTTGTTCTAATGCTTGTTCTAGTACCTGATATGATAAGCCGTCAACTTTGATATCCATCTGACATGCAGTAATCCCATCTTTGGTACCAGTAACTTTAAAGTCCATATCTCCCAGATGATCTTCATCACCCAGGATGTCAGAAAGAACTGCATAATTATCAGAGTTTTTATCAGTAATCAATCCCATCGCAATACCTGATACTGGTTTTGGAATTTTTACTCCGGCATCCTGTAATGCTAAAGTCCCACCACATACCGATGCCATTGATGATGATCCGTTTGATTCTAAAATATCTGATACAATTCTGATAGTATATGGATTTTCAGTTCCATTAGGAATAACTTGTTTTAATGCACGTTGTGCAAGGTTACCATGGCCTATTTCACGGCGGCTGGTACTACGTACCGGACGAGCTTCTCCAGTAGAAAATGAAGGGAAGTTATAATGTAACAAGAAATTACTTTTTCCTTCAATAATAGCTCCGTCAATGGTTTGTTCATCCATTTTGGAACCTAGAGTAACTGTTACAAGCGATTGTGTTTCTCCACGTGTAAAAATTGCCGAACCATGAGCTGATGGTAAGTAATCAACTTCACACCAGATGGGGCGAATTTCATCTAGTTTACGTCCGTCTAATCTAAGTTTTGTATTTAATACACAATTACGAACAGCTTCTTTTTCAGCATCATGGAAGTAACGACCGATTAAACTTGCTTTTTCTTCAGCTTCTTCTTCCGGAAGAGTATCGATAAATTCCTGTTTTATTTCACTAAAAAGCTCGGCACGTTTATGCTTGTCTGCACATCCCATTTCAGCAACTTTATAACATTTGTCATAGGTAGCTTCTGTAATTTGTGCTTTTAATTCTTCATCATTGTTTTCGTGACAATATTCTCGTTTTTCTTTTGCTTTTTCAATTTCAGCAGCTAAATCTAACTGAGCCTGACATTGAATCTTAATTTCTTCATGTGCTATTTTGATTGCTTCAAGCATTACCGCTTCCGAAACTTCTTTCATTTCTCCTTCAACCATCATGATGTTATCCATGGTTGCAGCAACGATAATATCTAAATCAGCTTTTTCAAAATCTGAAATAGGAGGGTTGATTACAAATTCTCCATCAATACGGGCAACCCTAACTTCAGATATTGGTCCGTTGAAAGGAATGTCTGAAACTGCTAAAGCAGATGATGCCGCTAATGCAGCTAAAGC
>JAKSCF010000594.1 GCA_022360735.1 Clostridia bacterium | reverse complement strand
TTATAGCTATTTTCAGTCAGGTATTTTTTATATAAATAGAGAAATAATGCTGAAAAAAATATTACAGGAATGTCAGGAATTGCTAGAAAACCTCCAACATGCGTATGAACAATTGCAACGGATGAAACAAGAATGGCACACTTAATTGAGCTAAAACCCGAATTAGCATCTTATGATGCAGGTTCAATGAATTGGATGCATAATAGTTTGTTTATTAATCATCCTCATTTTTTAGAAATATTAGGAAAAACTATGCTGGAAAATGGTGTGAAACCTGAAATCGAAATTTTTGATGCAGGTATGATTTATAATGCATTGCATTATATTAAAAAAGGTGTGATACAAGCACCATGCCATTATCAATTTGTTTTGGGAGCAGCTGGAGGATCAGCAGCAACAGTAGAAAACCTAGTATATCTTAAAGGTTTGATTCCTAAAGATGCAACATGGTCTGCTTTGGGAATCGGAGAAGGACATATCCCCATATTATATGCTGCAATTGCTTTAGGTGGACATGTAAGGGTTGGCATGGAAGATAATGTGTATTATGCAAAAAATCAATTGGCAAGTTCAAATGTTGAATTTGTAGAAAGAGCTTCACGACTTATTAAAGAGGCTAATAAAGTGGTTGCGACTCCTAAAGATGCAAGAAAAATTCTCAATTTAGTTCAGTAATGCTTTCTGGGAGGTGAGTGGGATGATACAAAAAATCGGAGTATTAGGAGCTGGAACCATGGGACATAGCATTGCAGAAGCTTTTGCGATGTATGGGTATGATGTTAATTTGTACGAAACAGATCAAACAAAGTTAAATACGGTAAAAGATGAAATTAAATTAGAACTTGAGATACTTGCAGAAGAAAATCTAATCCAAAATGAAGATATACACACCATATTGGATCGTATAAAATTATATAATAACTTAGAAAAAGCGGTTAACGACAGAGATTACGTGATTGAAGCCGTACCGGAAATCATTGAATTAAAACAAAAAATATTTCAAAAGCTGGATGAATATTGTCAAGAGCATACGATATTAGCGACAAATACCTCAAGCTTAAAGTTAAAAGATATAATGGTTTTTGTGTCAGAAGAAAGGAAAAAAAGAATATTAGTCAGTCATTGGTATAATCCGGCTCATCTCATACCGATTATAGAGTTGTCCTTTTTTGGGAATATGCCTAAAGCCATATACGAGAAAGTTGAGCAGCTGTACCATTCTGTTGATAAACAAACGGTTAAAGTATTAAAAGAAGTACCTGGTTTGGTAGCTAACCGAATACAACAAGGTGTGGCGAGAGAAGTATTTTCATTAATAGAAAATGGTGTGGCATCGCCTGAAGATATTGATAAAGCACTGAAATTTGGCCCTGCATTTCGATATGTTACAACAGGACAATTAGAGATAGCAGACTTTGGAGGGCTTGATATTTGGTGTGTTGTCGGAGATAATTTGTTAAATGTAATGGATAATTCACAATCTGCTAATGCGTTATTGAGAGAAAAAGTAAAAGAAGGTAAATTAGGAGTCAAATCTGGAGAAGGCTTTTATAGTTATCTTGATAGATCAAAAGATATTAAACGGAAGTATATAAAAAAGCTTATCCATCAATTAAAAGCATCTAAATACTATATTTAGCAAACAAACAAAATGGAGGAGAAAATCATATGCTATGGAAATTTTCAAAAAAGTTTCAATTTGCTGCTGATAAAATAATTCCTGACTCATTTGTATTTTGTATTATATTGACCTTGATTGTTTTTATATTGGGTTTAATATTTACCGGGACAGGTCCCTTGGGCTTGGTACTTAGTTGGTATTCCGGACTATGGAGTATGATAGCATTTGCATTCCAAATGGCTTTTATGGTTATTTGCTGCGGCGCAGCAGCAAAAGCGCCTCAAATTGAGAAACTATTAATAAAGATTGCAAAGCTCTCTAAATCCAGAGAAGTTGCAATGGCAATATTGATTATTTTTGGACTTGCCTCTAGTATTGTAAACTGGGCATTTTCATTAATCCTGACGCCTATTTTAGCCATGCAGCTTTCAAAATATGTAAAAGGTCTTCATTTTCCTTTGATGATTGCAATTGGTTATTCTGGGATGCTATTAGGGCAATGCTGGTGCCCAAGTGCATCCGTATATGCTTTAGTTGCCTCTGAAGGACATTTTTTAGAAGAAGCCATCGGTATTTTGACACAAGCAGAGACGACTTATAATCCCGTCAATACGGTGCTGTTCTTTATATTATCAGCTGTAACCGTCATTGTCGGTATAATTACAAAACCTCCTAGTGATGAAGTGGTCATGTATGTACCGGAAAACGAGGACCACATGGAAGCTGCAGCCATCCAGGATAAAGAAGTTAGGACAATTGCCGAACGTATGAATGGAAGCAGAATATTAATGCTGATTATTGGGCTTGCAGGTCTTACAATTATTGTTGATTCTTTTATTAAAAAAGGATTTATTGGTTCATTAAATTTTAATTTTGTTATTTTCTTGTTCTTAACTCTAAATATGTTCTTGTATAATACACCGCGTTCATTTGTTACTGCATTTAGAGAATCTATGAAGCCGGCAACTGAAGTCATGATGCAATTTCCTTTCTATGGTGGTATTATGGGCATCATGTCAGGATCAGGATTAACAGGAATTATGGCGGATGGATTGGTTCAGATTGCAACTTTAAGAACATTGCCGTTATTTTCATACTTATCAGCTTCCATTGTTAATCTCTTCGTACCTTCTCAGGGGGGTCAATGGATTGTGCAGGGTCCAGTTTTGGTAGAAGCCACCAAATCGCTTGGTGGAGATCTTCCTACGGTTATTAATGCTTTCGTGTATGGGGATGAAGCTACCAATTTAATTCAACCTCTATATATCATTCCTGCACTTTCCCTTGTTAATATGAAGCTTAAAGAGGTATGGGGATTTATGGCCTTTATATGGTTTATTTGGTTTATAGTGACCATGGCAGGGCTTTATATATTACCTTCAATACTATAAAAAAATTCTTAAAATATTTTGATAATCCCTTATTAATACAAAATACCAGGTGCATTTATAAATGCACCTAATTTTATTCATGCTTGTATTAAGTCATAAAATAATAGATTTAGGATTAACAATAGGTCATTACAGAGATAGCAGGTTAGTAACTTTTATTTGGAAGTCAAAGACCTGGTGTTAGGAGTATTTTTGAAACAAGGAGTGATGTAGAGATGAACAAACTTGTAACGGCACAAGAAGCAATAAAAGATATTCATGACGGTGCTTCCATTATGATCGGCGGATTTATGTCTAACGGAACGCCGGAGATACTGGTAGATGCGTTGCTTGAAAAGGGT
>JAKSCF010000592.1 GCA_022360735.1 Clostridia bacterium | reverse complement strand
TCATAATTTTATTGAGATAATATTTATGCATTTCTATTATTCGATCTGCTAATATGAATTCAATCTGCCCTTCCAGTACGTATATAATCTCTTCTCCATCATGCTTATATGGTGGTATTCCGGATACCGTTCTGGGCTGCAGAATATGTATCGTCGGTTCCAGCAGGTTGGAGTTATCAAGTGTTGACAAAAACTGAAGTTTTAAACCCTCACCAATATTCTTCAGAGTTCTACGTTCATTTTTTTTAATTAATTGAAAATTTAATGGAATGGATTCTTCGGTCGTCTCGCCTAATATATATGACATAGTTGAGTTAAGTGCTTCAGATACTTTCTTTAAAGCCGATAACGAAAGTGCTGTTTTATTATTTTCTACTTGTGACAAAAAACTAGAGGTTGTATCTACTCTGTCAGCAAGTTCTTTTAGTGATAGCCCCTCCTTTTTTCTTAAATCTTTTATTCTCTCGCCAATTGTATTCATAAGTAATCTCCTCAAATAAATTATTTAATATTTCTTAATTATTAATACTTAATTCATTAAATATACTTGTCTATAGTTAATATTGTACATGTATACGCCAAAAAGTCAAGTATTATTTAACACAGCCATCCCATAAAAATTTATTTTAACCAAAACCTTACGTCTAAAAACTAGCGGTTGCACCTGCTCTGTCAGCAAGTCATTTCAGTGATATCCCCTCCTTTTTTCTTAGGTCTTTTATTCTCTATCCAATTCTATTCATAAGTAATCGCCCAAATAAATTATTTAATATTTCTTAACTATTATTGCTCGATTGGTAAACACACTTGTTTGAAGTTAATATCATACGCATATACGCCAAAATGTCAAGTATTGTTTAACAGTGACAAATAGGAACTTCTCAGATCCATTTTACAATTTCCGAAATCTTCTCTAATATAAGAAAAACCTCCAAACTGATAATTTATTCTAACTATCAATTTAGAGGTTTGTACAAACTTTTAGTCTATTAATCCAACGTGCCGATGATGCCTATAAGAGAATTAGTGTTTAATTTCTATGTTTGCCAAGTAAAGCAGCACCAATCAAGCCTGCATCGTTTCCTAATTGAGACAATTCTATTTTACCGCTCGCTATCGTATTATAATGAATGTTCTTATTGACTTCGTCCCTTACTTTTTGGAGTAAAAATGTTCCTGCTTTAGAAAGGCCGCCGCCTATAATAAAAATGTCAGGATCAATGACGTTAATGAGATTAACGATACCAATACCCAGATATTTTGCCATTCTATTAATGACTTTGTTTGCAACAGCATCCCCTTCTTTTGCCGCATCAAAGATGATCTTACCATTCAAAGTATCTAAATTGCCATTTAGTTTCTCAAATATGCTTGAATATATTTTGTCTTCTACCATAAGCTTCTTTGTATATTTTATAATGGCTGTGGAAGATGCATAGGTTTCTAAACATCCATTTTTACCACAGTTACAGTTATAAAAATTTTCACCTACAACCATGTGGCCGATTTCTGATGCTACGCCGTGTGCGCCGTCATGGATTTGACCGTTTAGAATAATTCCTCCGCCGATACCGGTACCCAATGTTAAAAGAATGCCGCTTTGGTACCCCTGCATAATACCCGCCTCAAATTCTGCTAACCCTGCTACGGTAGCATCATTATTAATAAAAACCGGTATTTTTGCAGCATTTTCAACCATATTTGCCAATGGCACATCTTTCCAATTGAGATTAACACACCTGGCAACATTTCCAGTTTTAAAATCCACCAGACCAGGAATGCCTATGCCTATGGCTTTAATATCTTTCCTTGGAACCTTATAGCCTTCTATCACTATATTGATAAGATTCACAATATCTTGAATAATAGCTTCCGACGTTCTCTCATTCATAGTAGGAACAGATTCTTGATATTTTATTTGTCCATTTTCATCTACTATTCCTGCAACGATGTTAGTTCCTCCTAAATCAATACCAATGTACATCATATTCCTCCTTAAACAACTGAGAGAAAACCAACATCTTTCTAGTTTTCTCTTTGAGCTGCTAATATATTATATTCAAAATTTCACTCTTCTATCATTATAGTTTGACCGGTTTTGGCTGACTTAATTGCACTTTCTATAATCATAAGGGACTTAATACCATCCACCTCTGTGATTAATGGTTCTTTATTATTCATAATAACATCTATAAATTCATCAATAATTCCAGTTGATGTTTGATTATCATTGGTCTGCATTTTTTCTGTTTGGTATTTAATAATTTCTTCTCCAAATTTATTGATTATAATTTGATGATCTGAATCATCATATATACGCATAGTTCCTTTTTCACAGTATAGCATAGTGCTATTATCTTCGCCACCGTAAAATGTCCAACTAAATATTGCTGATCCAAAAATCCCCTTATTGGTTTTTAATATACAAGCCATATTATCACTTACGGATATAGGATTACCCTTTTCATCTTTCTTATTAAGGGCTCCTTCCATAGCTGTGACTTCAACCATTTCTTGATTGAGTAAAAATCTTAATAAGTCTACTTTATGAATGCCTAAATCTCCGGCTACACCTAACGTTGATCTATTTTTATTAAAAAACCAATTATTTTTTGTTTTATCGGCTCCCCAATATTCGGGTCCTTTATGACCAAAGGTAGTTCTAAAGCTGATAACTTGACCCAGTTCTCCGCTTTCCAGTATTGCTTTAACCTTTCTATGTGCTGCCGTTAGTCTTTGATTGTGATCCAATAAAAATTTTCCCTTTGATGATTTTTTAGCTTCAATAATTTTCATAGCATTTTCAACACTTGTAGCCATTGGTTTTTCACATAAGACGCTTTTGTTATTTTTCAATCCAAGCGTTGAAATAATATGATGCATTTCATTGGTAGAACAATCACTTATGGCATCAATTTCCGGGTCCGTAATAATATCCATATAGTCATCCACTACTTTAGCACCATAGATAGATGCTAACGCTTCTGCCCTTTCTCTATTTGGGTCATAAAAAGCTGCTATTTCAGCATTCTTATTACGGTTATATTCCGGTGCATGCCTAAACTTTGCTATGGAGCCACACCCAATAATCCCAACCTTTATAGTCATTCTTTAACCTCCTTGATATCGTCATTTAACTGGAAAAAACCGATCTAAGTATTTTTTACCTAAACCTATTCCTTCTTTTAATTTAGCCACGCTTCCTTCATACTCTAAATCTTCATGCTCTATACTTACGACACCATTGTAGGCAATATCTTTTAATACATTAAAAAAAACATTCCAATTGACATCCCCGTTTCCTGGTATTTTTGCTTCAACCCATCCCAAATCAAAAGCATCCGACTTCCCTATTTGTTTACCACATATGCTATAATAGCTGATCTTATCTTTTACTAATTTAGTGTCTTTGGCGTGTATATGAAATATTCTGTCTTTAAAATCTTTCAATGCCTGAAGATAATCCACTTGTAACCAGACCAAATGAGAAGGATCAAAATTCAGTCCAAAATTTTTATTCGGAAGTTCCTTAAACATTTCATGCCACAATTCCGGCGAATATGATATAGTCCCTGCTAATCCATCATTGCTCCAGCACGGCATGGGACAATTCTCTATCATAATTTTTATATTTCTCTTTTGAGCGTAATCCAAAATATCTGAAAAAACCTCTTTAAACAGTTTGAAGTTATCTTCTAAACTTAATGATTTATTTCTACCTACAAAAGTTCCCACTAGTTCAACATTCAATAAATGTGCCGCATCAATAACTTTTTTTAAATGCTGAATTCGAGAGTCTCTTTCTCTTAAATCTTCATCCAAATTATTATCATAATAAGCCAATGAAGAGATGGACATTTCTCTATCCTGTAAGTATTGAAGAAGTTCTTTACTTTGGGTTTCATCCAATATATTTACATCCATGTCACATGCAGAATAATCCCGTGAGTTGATCTTAGGCCAACAAGATACTTCAATGGCTTCAAATCCGGTTTCATATGCCCAATCGATTTTATCTTTTAATGGCATATCTCCCAAACCACCCGTTAAAAATCCAAGTTTCATAATGTTCTCCTTTCAACTATTTGTTTTTATTGCTTTGTAATAGCACTGCTAAAATAATAATAATACCTTTTACTAAACCTGTTAGGAATGGCGGAATATGTGCTGCAATCAAAATACCTTCAATCATCTGAAGCATAATAACACCTAGAAATGTTCCAAGTATTTTTCCTCTTCCACCATTCATAGCTGCTCCACCGATAGCTACCGCAGCAATCGTATCGAGTTCGAAGGACATACCTACATTTGGAGCTGTAATAGACGTTAATCTAGAGGATATTAAGAAAGCTGAAATACCTGTTAACAATCCTGTTAACGAAAAGCACATGATTTTAACTCTATTAATATTGATACCGGTTAATCGAGCAGCATTTTCATTAGAGCCCACTGCATATACATATCTTCCGAATTTTGTTTTATTCATAATCCATGCAATAATTAGGCTCATGATGATAAAAAATATTGCTAAGTTTGGAAAAGTCAATATCTTTCCAGCTGCTACCATCCTGAAATCATTGTACATTTCTTTACTAACATTAAAAGGACCGCCTTGACCTAATTGTACTATGATAGAACGGTAAGCGCTCATCGTAGCCAAGGTAACAATAAATGCTGCAATT